>CAYNDY010000012.1:0-17254 GCA_964396105.1 uncultured Muribaculaceae bacterium | reverse complement strand
AGTTATTTACAAATAGAGAACATCTCCAAGTCTTACGGGCCCAAGGTGCTTTTCGAGCATATCGCCTTCAACATAAATGAAGGCGATAAAATTGCTCTTATCGCTCCGAACGGCACCGGAAAGACCTCGCTGATGAGGATTCTTGCGGGAAAAGACAAAAGCGACTCCGGCGGAAAGATTATGTTCCTGAGGGACATCCGCATCGCCTTCCTGGAGCAGGAATATCCCTTCGACCCCGAAAAGGGCATACTGGACCAGGTGATGACTTCCAGCGAGGAATTCACATCAGGCCTCGACGCGGAGCACCTTCTGGAGTATGAACTCAGAGTCAAGCGCTTTCTCACGGACTTCGGCCTCGGGGACTTCGGGCAGAAGATGAGCGAACTTTCCGGAGGCGGGGTGAAGAGGGTGGCTCTTAGTCAGATGCTTGCCACAGAGGCGGACTTTTTCATAATGGACGAGCCCACCAACCACCTCGACATCGACGCCATCGAATATCTCGAAGCCTACCTCAAGCGCAGCCGCTGCACCCTTCTGATGGTCACCCACGACCGCTACTTCCTCGACAGCGTCTGCAACATTGTGATGGAGATGGACCGGGGCGCGGTTTACACCTACCGGGGCGACTACGAGAACTATCTGGAGAAGCGGGACGAGAGAATCTCGAACTGGAACGCCCAGACCGACAAGGTCCGCAACATCCTCCGAAGGGAACTGGAATGGATCAGGAGCACTCCCTGCGCCCGCAGCGGCAAAGCCAAATACAGAATTGACGCCTTCCACTCCCTAAAGGAGAGGGCCGAGGATGTCTATACCTCCAAATCCATCGATATGTCGGGGGTTTCGGCAGGGATGAGCGGAAAGGGGTTCAGCGCCGACGCGCGCCTTGCCAACCGTCTGGGAACCAAGGTGATAGACTGCAAGGACGTGAGCTTCTACTACGGCCCTGACTGCTACCTCAGCCACTTCAGCTACAAGTTCCAGCGGTATGACCGCGTCGGAATCGTCGGGCGCAACGGAGTGGGGAAAAGTACGTTCATAGACCTTCTGACGGGGGAACTCACGGGCTACACCGGCACAATCGAGCGGGGCGAATCGCTCAAAATCGGCTACTACCACCAGAGCGGGATGGAGTTCAACGAGGAGGACACGGTTCTTGACACGGTGAACGACACAGCGCTCCTTAGCCGTTTCCTCTTCCCGCACGATATGCTGAGCAGCAAGGTATCGCGCCTTAGCGGAGGGGAACGCCGCAGGCTCTATCTTCTCACCATCCTTATGCAGCAGCCGAACCTGCTGATTCTCGACGAGCCCACCAACGACCTTGACATCGTGACCCTCAACATTCTGGAGGAATACCTCAAGGAGTACCAGGGCAGCCTTATAATAGTTTCGCACGACCGCCACTTCCTCGACCGCCTCGTGGATCATCTTTTCATTTTCTGCGGAGACGGCCTCGTGAAGGATTTTATAGGCGGATACAGCGAGTACAGGGCCTATATCAAGGAATATGAGGCTGGAAAGAAGTCGGAGCAGAGGGCGGCGGGAAAGAAGGCTAAGGATGAGGGGGCGCGCCGCAATGCTGCAACACCAGACGGTTCCGATAAAGGGAGCCCGGCAGTCCCCGGAGCATCGGGCAGCTCCCCTGCCAAAAGAAAGCTCACCTACAAGGAGCAGAGGGAAAGGGAGGCGCTGGAAAAGGAGATGGAGGCCCTCGGAAAGGAACGCGCCGAACTTGAGGCTAAGCTCTCGGCTGGAGACTCCCCTTTCGATGAGCTTCAGAGGATGTCCCAAAGAATCGGGGAAGTCATCGCCCGAAACGACGAAGTGGAAATGAGGCTGCTTGAATTATATGATATTTCTTTTTAAAAAATTTATGAAAACGACCCATTTTTTGAGTAAGGCTGCCGGCGCGGCGGCACTTCTTCTGAGCCTTGCGGGAGCGGTTTCCTGCGACAAAAGCCTCGGAGGAAAAGGAGAAATCGAGCATCTTGACGATGAATATGTCCTTGTGAGAGGTTGGAGCGAAAGCGAGGACTGGAGCGGAGACTATGCAGTGGTGAAGAAAAAGGATGCTTCAACCGCCCTTGTGTTTGACTGTTTGAACGAGAGCCGGGGAGAAGCGGCCGAAGAGGAAATCGCCATCTATGACGAGGTTATTTTCGGCGAAGATGCCGACGAGGCCAAGACCGTCCTCATCCGCGAAGGCGACTACTACCGCATTTGCAAGCAGGATGTGGGCTACATAGGGTTTGACAAGACTGAAGGAGGCTTTGTCTGCTCGCTCACTTCCGACAGCTCCGACCCGTATCTTTGGGAAATGCTGATTTCAGATGGAGACGAGGCGGTGAAGCTCTGCCCCAAGACCTCCGACAAGTGCATCGGGTGGGACAAGGCGAGCGGGAGTTTTACTGTCGGAGACGGCCTTGAAGCGGTATATTTCTACCGCAGAGTGCTCCCTACGGGGGTTACGATTGACCCCGGGACTGACCCGGAAAATCCTGACACGGACCCTGACCCTACTCCGACCCCGATTCCTAGCGGAGCAAAATACGGCTGGTATGAGCTTCCGGTCATAGACTACACTGAATCAGGAGATTATCTAATAGACAACACTGACAAGACTCTCTACTACGCGCACCATCTCTGCGCCGGCGGAGAAAAGGGGCCGAACGGCAAGACTGCAAGAAACTACACCGTCTGCTACAGTGCAGAGGAGCACTGTCCTGTCTGGGTGGCCGCACCTCGGCACAAGATGTATGAGACAAAAGGGGCAAACAGAACCAACGCTTACGGAAAAGACCCGGATATTCCATCCGACATCCAGTACAACTCGAAATCCACGGGCGGCGGATGCAACAAGGGCCATATGCTCGGCTCGGCTGAAAGACTGTGCTCGGCAGGTACGAACAGGCAGGTATTCTACTACACCAACATAGCCCCGCAGTACTCCGGTTCGTTCAACACCGGCGGAGCCGCCTGGAACAGCCTCGAAAGCTTCGTCGACGGTCAGGTTTGCGCCGACACCCTCTACGAAGTGATCGGATGCTACTTCAAGGAGTACAAGGATGCGTACGGGAATGTCGGGGAACCTGCAAAGATCTCATTCGGAGGCAGAAAAGATGTAACCCGCCCATCGATGTTCTACTATGTCCTTCTGCGTACAAAAAGCGGCAAGTCGGGCAAGGCGCTGTCCCAGTGCTCTGCCGGCGAACTTAAATGCGCCGCCTTTGTGCTTTGCCACGAAGTGGAAAAAGGACACGAACCTCAGGCGAAAGATATGATGAGCGTGTCGGACCTTGAGAAACTGACAGGTTTCACCTACTTCCCGAATGTGCCGCAGGCGCCGAAGTCCACCTTCAGCGCTTCCGACTGGGGGCTTTAGAGGCAGGCAAGACACTAAAAAGGCTGGGAGGTGACTCCCAGCCTTTTTAGTATTATCTTTCAAGAAATTACTCTTTAGATGCCCCGACAACGACTCTCTCAATGCGGCGCGGGACAGAAGTCAGGATTTCGTACGGGATTGTGCCGAGTATGGAGGCGAGTTCCTCTATGGTCGGGTCCTCGCCGAAAACGGTTACGGTGTCCCCCACCTGGGCCTCTACGCCGGTTATGTCCAGCATACACATATCCATACAGATGTTTCCTATCGTCGGAACCCTCTTTCCGTTGAGAAGGAACGAGCAGTTGCCTCTTCCAAGATGGCGGTCCACTCCGTCAGCGTAGCCGACCGGAATTGTCGCGATGGTTGTGCCTTCCGGAGCGATGTGCCCGTAACGGCCGTATCCTATGGTTCCGTCTTCCGGACGGAGGTGCTTGATTTGAAGGATTTTGCACTTGAAGGACGCCACCGGGCAGAGTTTCACTCCCTCAAGGGCGCTGATGCCGTAGATTCCGATGCCGAGCCGCACCATATCATATTGATACTCGGGGAATCTCTCGATGCCGGCGGAGTTAAGAATGTGCCACATAGGCTTGTAGCCGAGGCTCCCGGAAAGCCGCGCGGCGTTGGCGGAGAACATCTCGATCTGCCCGAGAGTAAACTCATCGTTAGCTGGGTCTTCGGCGGCTGCAAGGTGGGAGAAAATGGACTTCACCTTCACCCGGTCCGTTGTGCGGAGAAAATCCTCCAGCTCCCCGAGTTCTGAAGTCATAAAACCGAGCCGGTGCATTCCGGTGTCGAGTTTTATATGAACAGGGAAATTGTGTACATCCCTCTGTTCCAAAAGGTTGCAGAGAACTTTCAGAGAATATAGGTTCGGAATGCTCGGCTCGAGATTGTTGTCGATGATTTCGTTGAAAAAGTCAGTCCCGGCTGTGAGCACGAGAATCGGCTTGTGCACTCCGGCGGCCCGAAGTTCCATTCCCTCAACAGGATAGGCTACGGCAAGATAGTCTGCACCCTCCTTTTCCATCAGACGCGCAAACTCCACAGCCCCGTGTCCGTAGGCATTCGCCTTCACGAGAACGAGAAGTTTTGTCTCCGGGCGGAGCAAGTTCCTGAAATATCGGTAGTTATATTCACATCCCGGCAGAGAAAGTTCCAGACGGGAGAAGTCATTTTCGCCAAACATAAGATGTTAATTTTTTGGGAGTGCAAAAGTACCACTTTTTTAGCAATTTAGGGATATACTCGCCCAATTTTTGCAAGGTCACATTCTCTGCGTCCGGACGGAATATATTCCCGGGGGGAAGGTATATAAATCCGGGGCAGAATAACGAATTATAGACTTTTACAGATATGACGACAAATTACCTGTTTCTTGCCGAGGGATTTGAAATTGCCGAGGCGATGTGTCCGGTGGATATGATGACCCGCGCGGGCCTCAAACTTAAGACCGTTTCCATAACTAAGGAAAAGCTTGTGAGAACCTCTCACGGCATCGGGGTCGAGGCTGACCTCGGTTGGGACGAGTTCCTCAGCGAACTTTCATCCCAGGAAATTGACGGCGAAGGCATTCTCGCTTTCCCGGGCGGGATGCCGGGCTCAAAGAACCTTGCCGCAAAGACGGAGCTAATAGAGATTGCGCAGAAGCATTTTGACAAGGGCGGCATCACCGGAGCCATCTGCGCCGCGCCGAGCGTGGTTCTGGGTCGTCTTCAGGGCATCAGAGGCCGCAGGATGTGCTGCTATGAGGGCTTTGAAGGGGCTCTTGAAGAGGCCGGTGCGATTGTCGGAAAGGCGGATGGCGTGGTTGTTGATAGAAACCTCGTCACTTCGCGCGGAGCCGGATATGCAATTGAATTCGGTCTCGCGCTAGTTGCCTCCGCGCTCGGACAGGACGCCGCCGACAAGGTTGCCCGCAGCATTATGCTGTAGGTCGCCCCAAACGATAGAAATAAAACAAGTTACGACAGATATGAACATTTGGATAATTCTGATTGCTGTGATGCTCCTTAGTTTTGCCATCCAGCAGGTGCTTCAAAGCAAGTTCAACAAATACTCTAAAATCGCGAACTCCGCAGGCCTCACAGGAGCGGAAGTGGCGCAGAAGATGCTTGACTATTACGGCATCACCAATGTGCAGATTCGCCGCACGAACGGCGTTCTCACAGACCATTTCGACCCTCGCAGCCGCACGGTGAACCTCAGCGACGGAGTCTATTCCAGCAATTCCATCGCGGCGGCGGCAGTCGCAGCCCACGAGTGCGGCCACGTCGTCCAGTACGCTCAGGGCTACGCTCCCGTCAAACTCCGCACAGCCCTCGTTCCGGTGGTGAACTTCAGCAATATGGCGGTGCAGTGGGTGCTCCTTCTCGGTGTTCTTCTTGTAAACACCTTCCCTGCCATCCTCTGGTGCGGAATCGCCCTTTTCGCTATGACAACCCTCTTCAGCCTCGTCACTCTCCCGTGCGAGGTAAACGCAAGTTCAAGGGCTATAAGCTGGCTCTCCAACAGCGGAATTGCCGACGAGAAGACCCGTCCGATGGCTGTGGATGCGCTCAAATGGGCAGCCTACACCTACGTCATTGCGGCAATCGGCTCCCTTGCCACCCTCTTCTACTACATCGGCATCGCGACGCGCCGCGACTAAACATTGCCGCAGCCGCCTCAGAGAGCGGGACTCATTCGAATAAAGACTAAAAAAGGAGCGGAACTCATTCGAGTTTCGCTCCTTTTTCATCATAGAATTCATTCTGCAGGACGGAGAAATCCGTGGACGTCTCCAGACGCAGTTTGCATTTGTACTTCTTCTTCCACCGGGCGAGGATGCTTGCCTCGAAAAGCGATGCTTTCGTGAGGTATGCCCCCAGAATCGGCCCTGTCTTGAGGACAAGGGAGGTTATCTTCTTGTCCTGGACATAGTAGGAGAGCTTTCGCTCGATGTCTTCGTCAATCACGATGCTGGAAGATATTTTTCCTGTGCCGTGGCAAACCGGACACACCTCAAGTGTGTTCATCTCGATTGCCGGCCTCACCCTCTGACGGGTAATCTGCATCAGGCCGAACTTAGTGAGCGGCAGCACATTGTGCTTTGCCCTGTCCCCCTCCATCAGCTGCTGCATATACTTGTAGAGATTGTTGCGGTGCTCGCCCGACTCCATATCGATGAAGTCCACGATGATGATTCCGCCCATATCCCTGAGTCTGAGCTGCCGGGCAATCTCCTCGGCGGCATAGCAGTTGACATCGAAGGTGTTCTGTTCCTGTTCCTTGTTCTTGGCCCTCGTACCGCTGTTGACATCCACCACGTGCAAGGCCTCGGTGTGCTCGATTACAAGATAGGCTCCCTGCTTGAGGGGCACAACCTTGCCGAATGAGCTCTTGATCTGCCTTGTGATCTCGAAATGGTCGAAGATCGGTTCCCTTCCCTCATAGAGTTTGACGATTTTCTCCTGGTCGGGAGAAATGAGGGAGATGTACTTGCGTGCCTCCTCGTAGATTTTCTCGTTGTCGATGTAGATGTTGTTGAACGAGTCGTTGAGAAGGTCGCGAAGGACGGTGGTTGTCTTGCTGTACTCGGTGAAAAGCTGCTGAACGGTCTTGGAGGCTGCGATTTTCTTCCACGAGCCTTCCCATTTTTCGATGAGGGACATTATTTCCGCATCGAGGACCGCAGCATTTTTCCCTTCGGCCGCAGTGCGTATGATGGCACCGTAGTTACGCGGGAGAATGCTTTTCACAAGGGTCTCAAGTCTTTTTTTCTCTTCCTTTGAAGCGATTTTCTGTGATACGCTGACTTTCTCCGCAAAAGGGAGAAGCACTACATTGCGTCCTGCCAATGAAATTTCAGCTGTGAGCCGGGAACCTTTGGTGGAAATCGGCTCCTTGACGATTTGGGCGACTATCATCTGACCCGGGGTGAGAACTTTCTCGATGCGTCCTTCCTTCTCCAGTGGGGTGCCAATCTTTATGTGGGAATACATTCCCTTCATATCGACATTGGGGTTCGCTCTCTTTACGAATTCATCGAACGCGTTGAAATAAAGTCCCAGATCAAGGTAATGGATGAATGCCTCCTTCTCGTCCCCGATGTCCACGAATGCGGCATTGAGCGCCGGCAGGATTTTCTTCACCTTACCCAGGTAAACGTCTCCCACCGAAAAGCTGTGCCCCTGGACCGACTCCGTGTTGAGCTCAATCAGACGGTGGTTCTCCATCAGGGCGATGGAGACTTCAGACGCGCTGACCTCAACGACAAGATCTTTCAAGGATTCTTTTTCTTTTTCGGCTTCCATTTAATTGGTGTATTAAAAAGGCTGACCACTCTGGGTCAGCCTTTCTTGTTTAAGAGTTTAAGACTGCTAAGCGGCAGACACACTAGGCTTACTTCTTCTTATGCCTATTCTTGCGTAATCTCTTCTTACGCTTGTGTGTTGCCATCTTATGCCTCTTGTGTTTTTTTCCGTTTGGCATAATTCTATTAAAATTTAAAAGTTACTCTATTGAAATAAAGCCTTTTTGAGATGGATTTTGGAGGATAGATACATTTTCGAAGAGGGAGTGTACCGGGTGTACACGACCGATGAGAAAATGGATATAGCCCCAAAAGACGCTCAAAAATTACTTCTTGATTTCGTTTACGAATGACTTGGACGGCTTGAATGCCGGGATGTCGTGTGCAGGGATGGTGATGGTAACCTCTTTGGTGATGTTGCGAGCGGTCTTCTCAGCCCTGTGCTTGATGATGAAACTGCCGAATCCGCGAAGATAAACCGGCGTACCCTTGATGAGGGAGTTCTTTACTACTTCCATGAAGCCGTCAACTACGGCCTGAACCTGTTCCTTCTGAACTCCGGTTGACTGTGCAACCTCGTTTACGATTTCTGCCTTTGTCATAATTTGAAATATAAATTGTGTTTATAGATATTCCTGTAAAACCGTGCAAAATTAGATTTAATTTTCTTAAATTCAAAAAAAAACAACACTTTTGAACTGGCATAATGATTGACCTATTAAGTATTTGCATAAAGCGAAGACGGATTGCTGACATTCTGTCAGTGGACTCGTCGGTTTTTATAAGCAAAAAAAGTGTAAATTTGTAAGATAATATAAGGTATAATCTGACATTTCAGAGGTATATATCTCTATACAAGCACGAGAAAAGCAACTCAAATTAACTGACATACAGGTTGAATAACAATATGAAAGATTTTCTTCAGGATATATTTACTACTGCGCCCGAGGCTGCGGTGAGCGTCATTCCCGTGGCGGCCCCGGAGGCGATGATGGACGATGTGAAGGATTCGGACCTCCCGGAGTCACTCCCGATTCTGGCGCTTCGCAACGCGGTTCTCTTCCCGGGAATCATATACCCTATCAACATTGGCAGGGAAAAATCGCTCAAGCTCATCCGCGACGCCGAGCAGCACAACAGCTTCATAGCAGCGATTCCGCAGACAGACATCAATGTGGAGGAACCTCAGAGGGGCGACCTGTACGACTACGGCACCGTGGCGAGGGTTGTTAAGACCCTCGAAATGCCGGACGGGACTCTTACGGCAATTCTTCAGGGCTACCGGAGGCTCGCTCTTGACGAAGTCAGCGGCGACGATCCGTATCTCTGGGGACGGGTTCACTATGTCCCTGAGGACCGCAGCGGGCTCAACCCGACGCTCGTGAAAATCAAGGCCGACCTTATTAAGGAAAAGTCCATATATGTGACAAAATCCTCTTCCTATATGCCTAAGGAGGCGATTTCGGCTCTCAAATCCATCGACAATTTCGAGTTCCTCGTGAATTTCGTTGCGACGACGACCGACTTCGACGACTTCGGAACGAAGATAGAGCTTCTGGGCATCGCATCCATTGCAGAAAGGGCTGACAGGCTTCTGGAAATGCTCAACAGCCAGGGGGAAATCGTCAAACTCAAAAACGAAATCAACCAGAAGGTCAAGGGCGAGATGGACCAGCAGCAGAGGGAATACTACCTCAACAACCAGCTGCGCACCATCCAGGAAGAGCTCGGAATGGACGACGAGGAGGATGTGGAAAAGCTCAAGGAGAAGGCTTCCAAGAAGCAGTGGGGCGAGAAAGTGCAGGAGATTTTCGACAAGGAAATTGTTAAACTCGAAAGGTTCAACCCTTCTTCACCGGAGTACAGCATACAGCTCAACTACCTCCAGTTTATGGTGGACCTTCCGTGGGGCGAATGTTCCAAGGACAACCTCGACCTCAAACACGCCAAGAAGGTTCTCGACAAGGACCATTTCGGTCTTGACACCGTCAAGGACAGAATCATCGAGTACCTTGCGGTGCTGAAGCTCAAGGGAAATATGAAATCCCCTATCCTCTGCCTCTACGGCCCTCCGGGAGTGGGAAAAACCAGCCTCGGAAAGTCCATCGCGGCGGCTCTGGGAAGAAAATATGTAAGGATTTCGCTGGGCGGTATGCACGATGAGTCCGAAATCAGGGGACACAGAAAGACCTACATCGGCGCTCTTCCGGGCAGAATCCTCAGCGGCATCGAGAGGGCGGGAACCTCGAACCCTGTCATCGTGCTGGACGAGGTGGACAAGCTCAGCAGCGACTTCCACGGAGACCCGTCTTCAGCACTTCTCGAAGTGCTTGACCCTGAGCAGAATACGACATTCCACGACAACTATCTCGACATAGACTACGACCTCTCCAACGTGCTGTTCATCACCACGGCAAACACCACCGAGTCCATCCAGAGCGCTCTTCGCGACCGTATGGAAATGATTCCAGTGAGCGGATATCTTGCCGAGGAGAAGATGGAGATTGCAAAAACCTACCTCATTCCGCGTCAGCTGGAAGAGCACGGTCTGAAGAAGGGCCAGCTCAAGATCAGCAAGGCGGCTCTCTCCGCCATCATCGACCAGTACACGCACGAATCGGGCGTGAGGGGACTTGAAAAGGAGATTGCAAAAATCGCGAGGGTTACGGCAAAGAAAATCGCGCTCGAGGAGGAATATCCCGAGACACTGAAGCCGGAGCACCTGAAAGAATATCTCGGACTGCCGAAGGCCTTCCACGACAAGCAGAGGGGCAACGAGGCGCCGGGAGTGGTCACAGGACTCGCCTGGACCGAGATGGGAGGAGAGATTCTTTTCATCGAGAGTTCCATCAGCAAGGGCAAGGGCAATCTCAGTATGACGGGAAACCTCGGCGACGTTATGAAGGAGTCTGCGACCATCGCCTACCAGTACATCAAGGCTCATCCGGAGCTGACCGGGCTCTCATACGAGGATTTCGCGGCGAAGGATGTCCACGTGCACGTGCCTGAGGGTGCAGTTCCTAAGGACGGTCCGTCTGCGGGCATCACTATGGTGACCTCGATGGTTTCAGCCTTCAGGGGTAAGCAGATCCACAGCGGCTACGCTATGACGGGCGAGATGACTCTTCGCGGAAGGGTGCTTCCTGTGGGCGGCATCAAGGAGAAGATTCTTGCGGCAAAGCGCTCCGGCATCCACACGATCATCATTTCCGAGGACAACCGCAAGGATGTGGAGGACATTAAGCCAATCTACATCGAGGGGCTGAGTTTCATCTATGTCAAGGACATTCAGGATGTGCTCCGCGCCGCATTCAAAGAATAAGCCGACCGACAGGCGGAGTTTTGCGTTAAACTGCTGAGGCCTTATTTGAAACATTTTTGAAGCCTTATTTGAAGTCGAAGCATTTAGGTATGGACGTTAAGATTGAAGAAAGCTGGAAGGAAGCGCTCAGCGAGGAATTTGACAAGCCCTATTTTGCGGAGCTTGTCCGCACTCTCCACGCCGAGAAAGCCGCCGGGCAGAAGGTCTATCCTCCCGGAGGAGAGATTTTCAAGGCCTTCGAGCTGACTCCGCTTCCAAGCGTCAAGGTTGTAATCCTCGGTCAGGACCCCTACCACGGCTACGGCCAGGCGATGGGTCTGTCGTTTTCCGTTCCGGACGGCGTCCCGGCTCCCCCTTCACTGAAGAACATCTTCAAGGAGATTGAGACCGAGACCGGCGAGAAGATGAGCGGGAGGACCAATCTCGAGGGCTGGGCCCGGCAGGGAGTGCTTCTTCTTAACGCAATTCTCACGGTCCGCGCAGGTGAGGCGGCTTCCCACAGCCGCATCGGCTGGGAGACTTTCACCGACGCCGTCATCCGCTGCATCTCGGAGCGCTGCGACGGAGTGGTTTTTATGCTCTGGGGCAATTTTGCAAGAAGCAAGGCTTCGCTCATAGACCCCTCGAAGCACCTGATTCTTGAGGCGGCGCATCCCTCCCCTCTTGCCCGGGGGGCGTTCTTCGGCTGCGGGCATTTTACGAGGGCAAACCAGTGGCTCTGCTCGCGCGGCCTGACTCCGATAGACTGGAGGCTCTAATTTTCCTTTAACTCAAGGCACAACAATCTGATTATAAACAGGTTTTCTCCATTATGGATTCCGACAACAACATAACATCGGCCCCGAAAAAGGCTCTTTTCCCGGGCTCATTCGACCCTTTCACCGCAGGACATCTGAACATTCTGAAAAGGGCACTCACAATGTTTGACGAAGTCGTCGTGGCGGTGGGCGTGAACAGCGACAAAAGAGGCTTCTACGACAACGAGAAGAGGCTCGAAATCATCGCTCAGGCAACCAGGGGGCTTCGCGGAGTGAGCGCCATCTCCTACGACAAGCTCACCGTGGACATCTGCCACGAGCTGGGCATCCATCACATCGTGAGGGGGGTGAGGAATATGATTGATTTCGAAACGGAAAGGTCAATCGCGGATGCAAACCACAGGATTGCGCCCGACATTGACACGGTGATTATTCCGACGGTGCAGGAGTATGCGCACATTTCCTCATCTGCTGTGAGGGACATTATCCGTCACGGCGGCGACTATTCGGCGTTCATCCCTGATGGCGTCGTGCTGTAATTTTGGGATGAAATTCCTTCCCTTCATACGGTCTTTCATTGAAATTTTGACGCGCTTTGGGCGCCACATAAAGGCACTCAAAAGGAACCACCAAAATTTCTCCGAAATTTCGGTCCCCCACGTGTGCGTGGACCAACACCTTTTGAGTACCTATACGTGGCTCTTGGGCGCGCTTTTGCTTTTTCCTTTCGGTCTGGCGGCGCAGAATGTTTCATCCGGGAGTGCACAGCGGGACAGCGTCCTAGTGGAATATCTCGCGGAGATTGACGGCTGCGACATCCCGACGAAAATCTCCGAATGCGACTTCATCATTTCTTCCTGCACCGACTCCCTCCTCCGGGGCGAGACTGCCCGCAGGGTCTTCACGCACTTTAAGGAATCCCACCTTATGGGGGACGAAAATGTGGCCGTATGGGTTGCCGAGAAGTGGATTCTTCCAAAAGGTGATGGGAAGGTGGCATCTGAGACCAGCAGCGCTGAAGCTCCGAACTCCGTAACAACGGCCTCTGACTCAGTAGAGACAGCCATAAGGGAATATGTCCGCTTCAACCGGGAGTCGCTTCTCGGGATGGCGGCGCCACTGCTTCCTGAGGCGGGACTCAGCGGATGGGACGAGGGCCATTACACCGTCCTCTATTTCTACGACACCGACTGCCCGGTCTGCAAAGTGGAGCGGCTGCTTTTGGAAGGAATGCTCTCCAGACACCCCGAATGCCGCCTCATAGCGTTCTACACCGGAACTGACACCGAAAAATGGAAGACTTTCCGCTCGGAAGGCTTCCCGCTTCTTGAAGGGAGGGTCACTCACCTTTGCGACCTTCAGGAAGAAAGCGGCTTCAAGACAAAATACTCCGTCACGGCCACTCCGAGGCTGTTTCTAATAGACCGGGAAGGCACAATCGTGGGCAGGATGCTCGACTCCGAGTCCCTTGAGACTCTTCTTGAGCAGAGAAACGAAAATGAGAAACAGGCCGTCGCGCAGCTATTCTACCAGTTGGTTCCCCGGCGGGGAGAAGAGGCGAAAGAGGCTCTTGAATACATTATAGACCGCCACATCCTCTGCCCGGACTCCATTTTCAACACCTCGGAAGACTCCCTGATGGTGGTAAATTTCGCCCTAATGCAGAAGGACCTGCTGTCAAAGGCAAGGCCGGGAACAAAAATAGCGTCTATTAAGGTGCGGGGCCGTCTTAACGGAGGCAGGGAAAAGCAGTACAGACTCGACCGGGTGAGCCGCCGCAAGGGAGGCCTTATCATCGTTTTCCACACCACCGGCTGCCGCCAGTGCGAGGAGGAACTCGAAAAAGCCGCCCAGCAGAAGCGCAACACATTGGAAATCAATATAGACGAGATAGAAAAGTCGTCCCCGGAAACCTTCTCCGCTCTAATCGAGAATTTCGACCTCACCACTCTCCCGCTGCTTATCGAAACAGACTGCCGTGGCAAAATCCTCCGCCGCTACTTCAGTCTGTAGGCGGATTCCGCTACTTATATCCTGTATTTTCGAGAACTTAATGGAAGCCTATTCCACAGGCTGGGAGAAGGCGTATTTGCGCCATTTTTCTATCAGCGCCTGCATATCCTCAGGGATTGGGGAGTCGAAACGGATAGTCTCTCCGGTGCGGGGATGGACGAAGCCGAGGGTTTTGGCGTGGAGAGCCTGACGCGGGAGGATTTTGAAGCAGTTCTGGATGAATTGGGCGTATTTCGCGTAGATGGTGCCCTGACGGATTTCGGCGCCGCCGTAGCGTTCGTCGTTGAAAAGGGGGTGGCCGATGTAGCTCATATGAACCCTGATCTGGTGGGTGCGGCCGGTTTCAAGAATGCACTCAACCACAGTCACGAAGCCGAAACGCTCCAGAACCCTGTAGTGGGTCACCGCGTGCTTGCCGCTGTTCCCGTCGGGGAAAACCCGGAATTTCATTCTGTCGGAAGGGTCGCGGCCGATGTTGCCGTCGATTGTGCCCTCATCCTCCCTGATGTTGCCCCAGACCACCGCAACATATTTTCTTTCAATCGAATGGACAAAGAACTGCCGGGCGAGGTTAAGCTGCGACTCGTCGTTCTTTGCGACAACCAGCAGCCCCGAAGTGTCCTTGTCTATGCGGTGAACCAGCACCCCCATCCGCTCGTCGGTGGCGTCGGGGCCCTGTGAAATGCCGAGGTGATAGGCAAGGGCGTTCACCAGAGTGCCGCTGAAGTGTCCGTGACCCGGGTGAACTACCATTCCGGCGGGCTTGTTCAGAACGAGAAGGTCCTCGTCCTCATAGACGATGTCAAGAGGGATGTTCTCCGGAAGAATCTCCAGTCCGCGCCTCTGGTAGGGCATAACGAACTGCACCGTGTCGCCCGGACGCACAATCGTGTTCGCCTTCGCCACCTTGCCGTTCACCCTAACATAGTCGTTGCCGATTGCAAGCTGGATGCGGTGGCGGGAGGTGTACTCCATATGAGAGGCGAGGTACTTGTCCACCCTAAGCGGAGTCTGCCCCTTGTCCACATCGAAGCGGTAGTGCTCGAACATTCCGTCCGAAGAGGAATCCTCCTCCGCCTCGGAACCTGCGCCCTCCTCCCCGAGGGGAAAATCCTCCTCGCGGAACTCTTCGTTGAATTCTTCGTCAAACCGGGATGCCATATCTACCTCTGTCAATTTAAAAGATTGCGTTCTCCGTAATCCGATGAATTACTGAAACTTGACCGGCTTTTTAGCAAGGTCGGTTGTGAGATAAATGGAAACGTCGCTTCCCATCCTGAGCGTAGTCTCAGAAGGCTCCGGAGACTGCCTCCAGACAAAGGCCTTGGTGCTGTCCTCGTATGTGGTGACTGTCTTGTCGTAAACTATCTTTCTGACATTCAGCGAGTTCTCCTGAATGGCATCGACCGCGCTCCCAACTTTAAGGCCACGGACATCCGGGACGCTCGTCACATTGTCCTCAGGACTGAGCCCCACCACGAGATCGATTACGCTCTCGCTTTCAATCGGCTCTCCCGGCTCCACCTCTGCGTTCCCGCAAAGCTGACGGAGGACATTGTTCGTCGCCATATCGCTCACATAGATGAGCTTCCCGAGCACAAGACCCCTCGTGCCGAGTTCGGCCTTCGCCTGACGCATAGAGTAGCCCACGAGGTTCGGCATACTCACTTTCTTGGGGTTCACCGCGTTGATGGTAAGTGCAATTCTGCGGCCTTCCTTCACCTTTGAGCCCGGTGCGGGGTTCTGCTTGTAGACATATCCCCTCTTGAGCCTGCGGACATAGACCGAGTCCACAATCTCAACCCTCATCTTGGCCTGATGGGCCTCGAAAACGGCGTCGCTCACCTTCATCTGAGTGAGGTCCGGAACGGTAAGTTCGCGGTTGTGCTTGGTGATTATGCCCAGTCCTATCGCCGCACCTCCAATAAGTACTGCCAGAACGACAATAGCACCGAGGATGTTGCGGACTATCCAGTTGCCGAAGAATGACTTTAGCTTGCCCATATATAAATTCCTAATATATTGTTATCAAAAATCCCCCTCAACTAAAAGAGTTTCGCTCCCTGAAACAGCACCCTGAAGAGCCCTTCGCTCAAAAGCGCCAGACCCAGCACCGCCACAATCGCGCCCGTAATCCTGTTTATCCAGATGAGTGTCCTGATTTTTACATACTTGCGGAAATGGCTGATGAGCCAGCTGAAAAGGAACCAATACACGATTGTTCCCGCGGCGACCGCAAGGATAATCGGCGCTGCGGTCCAGTCCTGGTTGGAGGTAGTGTCGATGCCGAAAACCGTGAAGAGGGTGAAGAGAACGAGGATGCCTCCGGGGTTGGTGATGCCCATCAGAATGGACTTCAGGAAGTCATTGATGCTCACGCGGTTGCTCTTGCCCGTGACAATCTTTGTAATCCTCTCGTCCTTTTTCAGCCTCGCCTCCCTTTCGACCGGGTTGGAGAATGCCATTATGACTCCTATCACAGCCACGACAACGCCACCCACAACAAGGATGAGCTCGCTGTGCCGGTCCATAAACTCCTGCGCGTAGGCAAGGGCGAAGATGGAGATGCAGGCGAAAGTGGTGTCCACAATCGTGGCGCCGAGGCCCGTGATGAAACCGGCCTTGTGACCCTTCGTGAGGCTCTGCTGGATGACGAAAATGGCTATCGGACCGATAGGAATCGAGGAACAGATGCCGATGAGAAATCCCTTTATTATGTTCAACAGTTGAATATCGAACTGCATTGAATTGACAAAATTATTTATTTCCACGCGCCGACGGCGCATAATCGTGCAAAGTTAGCAATTTTTAGTTAATTGCCGCCCGATGGGAAAGAGTACGCCGACTTTTTATTACATTTGCAAGTCTAAACACGAATAAGTTATATACTTGCGAACTTACGAAAATACGAATACGATGAAACGCAATACACTGGCAATCTGGATTCTCATTCTGCTTTTCTCGGTGATGATGTCACTTCCCTTCCTTCTGCCGCACTGCAGCTGGATGGCGCTCGTGGGGATTGTCCCTCTTCTGTGCGCCGAAAGGATGCTGACTCTGGAGGGAAGAAAACACATCTGGGCGTATCTCTATGCAGGATTTGTCCTCTGGAACGCCCTAACGACCTTCTGGGTTTGCAACGCCACGGTGGGGGGCGGAATCGCAGCGATTCTTCTCAACGCCCTGCAGATGCTCGCCGTCTGGGGACTTTTCCGGCTTTCGAGAAAGGGTTTCGGGGGGATTCTTCCCTATATTTTCCTTGCCGCAACCTGGATTGCTTGGGAGAGAGTATATTTCTCCCTTGACATATCCTGGCCCTGGCTCACGCTCGGAAACGCTTTCGCCAGAACGCCTTCGCTGGTGCAGTGGTACAGCGCAACTGGGTCTCTGGGAGGCTCGCTCTGGGTGTGGGCGTGCAATCTGGGGGTATTCGGTCTTATGGTAGCGCTTTCCGAAGGAAAGTGGAACGGAGTGAGGCTGCC
>CAYNDY010000011.1:0-20819 GCA_964396105.1 uncultured Muribaculaceae bacterium | reverse complement strand
AACAGACAAATCCGAGAACATCACCGCCGGCGGCCGGGCCGTGCTTTGGGTGGATGTACCTGTACCTGCGGAGGTTAAGGCCGGAGAGTACAGCGCAGTGGTGAGCGTTAGCGGCAGAAATTTCTTCGGAGAAAAGGTCAGCATTGAAAGGCCGCTGGAGATTAAGGTCTATCCCGCCGCTATCGTGGAGCAGAGCCTTAATGTCACCAACTGGTTTTTCAGCGACAAATTCTCCTATATGAACGGCGGAGCACAGCCCGAATACGGCTCGCCGGAGTACCGGGAGTGCTTCAGGAGCCTTGTGGAGACCGCATCCGAGTATGGGCAGAACACCTGGATCGTTTATGAAGCCCCGCAGCCTACAGTGGGCTCCGACGGGGAGATTGGCTGGGATTTCACCCGCTTCGACGCCGAGGTGGAGTTCCTTCTTGAAAACGCCAATGTCCGCAGAATCGAAGGCGCGCACATAGCAAACCGCGCCCACAACAAATGGGCTGACCCGTTCTGGGCCGCCGTTGCGACGCCGGACGGGAAGGGAGGGGTGACAACTGACAGGCTGCCTTCCGAGGACCCGAGAGTAAGGGAATATCTTCTAAAGTATTTCCACGCACTCGAAGAGCACCTTCGCTCCAGGACTCTTCCCGATGGCAGAACTTGGTTTGACATATACCTCCAGCACATCGCCGACGAGCCTGTGGACGAGAACAGGGAGAGCTGGGAGGCTCTCGCCGGGATTGCGAAGGAGGCCTGCCCGAGCCTCAGGATAATCGAAGCTTACAGGGCTCACACATTCAAGGACGGACTCATTGATGTCATTGTGCCGCAGCTGGACGAGCTGGAGTGGAGTTCCTACGAGAATGTCCCTTGTGGGAGCGAACTGTGGTTCTACACCTGTATGTACCCGAGAGGCTCATACGCCAACCGCTATGTCACCCTCCCGCTGCTTAAAACCCGCATCCTTCAATGGATAAATTTCCGCTACGGCGCAAGCGGGTTCCTGCACTGGGGCCTCAACTACTGGGGACAGAACGGCGACCCTGCGGTGGACGCATCAGCCCCTGTTAACGACTGGCCGGGAGGAGACGCCTACATCGTTTATCCGGGCTTCCGGAAAGTCTATCCTTCAATTCGCCTCGCTGCCCTGAGGGAAGGAATCCGGGACTATGAGCTTCTCCGCCTTGCAGCAAGAGAGGACACTGCCCGAACCGGGGAAATTGCCCGGGGGATGGTCCGGGGATATGACAGCTACGAAAGTTCTATCACCCGCTTCCGGGAATATCGCCTGGAACTGCTTGAAATCGCCTCCAGACTCTTTGAAGGCGGGAGCGAAGGCACACATAACTCATTGAGCGCCAGCGCCCAGAGCGCCGAGGCCGACGGATTTGGAACCGTGAGGGAAAAGCACCGGGGATATGAGATTCTGAAGCAGAAAGGCGGGAAAACGCTCGGATACTCCCCTGCCTCCGGGCTTAAAATCATTTTCTCCGACGGCCTTGCGTTCAAAGACCTTAACAGGAACGGACGCCTGGACCCATACGAGGACTGGAGGCTGCCCGACAGGGAAAGGGCCGCTGACCTCGCCGGGAAAATGAGCGCGAAAGAAATCGCCGGGCTTATGCTTTACAGCCAGCATCAGGCGGTGCCGACCGATTCTGTGGGTTTCTGGTCTTCGACCTATAACGGGACCACTCTTAACCGTAGCCACCTGCCGCATTCGGCCCTTTCCGACAAGCAGAAGAATTTTCTTCGCGAAGACAACCTCAGGGCTGTGCTTGTCGTGAGGGTTGAAACCCCGGAGATTGCCGCGGAGTGGAACAATAATCTCCAGGCCTACACGGAGTCGCTTCCTCTGGGGATTCCGGTCAACATAAGTTCCGATCCTCGGCACGAAACCCGCGCCTGGGCGGAGTTCAATGCTGGAGCAGGCGGACAGATTTCCCTGTGGCCGATTTCGCTGGGACTTGCGGCGACTTTTGACCCCGCCCTGGTGCGCCGCTTTGGAGAGATAGCCTCCGAGGAGTACCGCGCAATGGGCATCGCCACCGCCCTCTCCCCACAGATTGACCTCGGGACAGAGCCGCGCTGGTGCCGTTTTGAAGGCACATTCGGCGAGGACGCGCGCCTTACCGCAGCGCTCGGAAAGGCCTACATCGACGGTTTCCAAACCTCAACTGGCGAGGACGAAATCGCGGACGGATGGGGCTACAAGAGCGTAAACTGTATGGTGAAACACTGGCCGGGCGGAGGACCCGAGGAAGGGGGAAGGGACGCGCACTACTGCTACGGCAAATACTGCGTCTATCCGGGAGGAAATTTCCAGGCCCACCTCTATCCGTTCCTTGAGGGGGCGTTCAAGCTCGATGGGAAAACCGGCAAAGCTGCCGCCGTTATGCCTTATTACACAATCTCTTACGGCATTGATCCAAGCGGAAAGAACCGCGGCAACGGTTTCAGCCGCTACATCGTAAGCGACCTTCTCCGCGAGAAATACGGCTACGACGGAGTGGTCTGCACCGACTGGGCCATCACCCACGACTACCACAAGGTGGAGGAGGCCGAGGGGAAATGCTGGGGAGTGGAGACGCTCTCTGAGGCCCGGAGGCACTACGAGGCTCTTATTGCCGGAGTGGACCAGTTCGGAGGAAACAACGCGGCCGGGCCCGTGATGGAAGCTTACGGGATGTGGAGCAAGGAGTTCGGCGAAGCTTCGGCCCGCGAAAGGTTCGAGAAATCCGCAGTGAGACTGCTTATGAATATGTTCCGCACGGGACTCTTCGAGAATCCGTATGCCGACCCTGAGGTCGCCGGAAAACTCGTCGGCTGCCCCGAGTTTATGAAAGAAGGCTTCGAGGCGCAGAAAAAGTCCGTCGTGATGCTGAAAAACGCCGTTCCAAGTGCGGCGGAAACGGTTGAAAATTCCCTCAAGGCGGACGCAGGGACGGCAAAAGCCACCGCCTCCAAAGGGAAAGCGACGCTTCCGCTCAAGGGCAGGAGCAAAGTCTTCATCGCGGAGACTTCCGAAAGCCCGCGGCTCGACCTTGGGCAGATTGCAAAGTACTACGAGATTGTCTCCGCTCCCGAGGAGGCCGACTGGGGCCTTGCCGTCATTGGTTGGCCGAGGGGCGGAGAAGGTTACAGCGTAGAGGACAGGACCGCGGGCGGCAACGGCTACACTCCGATAAGCCTCCAGTGGGGAGAATACACCGCCGCCGAAGCCCGCCCGGAGAGCATCGCGGGAGGAGACCCGCTGGAAAAGTCCCGCAACAGAAGCTACAGGGGCAAAACGGTGAAGGCTTCAAACAGCGGCGATGCGGAGGCTGTGGCCCTGACAAAGAAGGCGCTCGGAGAGAAGCCGCTCGTCACGGTGGTTTATGCCGTGAAGCCTTTCGTTCCTGCGGAGATTGAGCCGTGGAGCGACGCACTTCTGGTGGCGTTCAATGTTCAGTATCCGGCAGTGCTGGAGGTTATCCGCGGAGCGTTCGAGCCCGAGGGAATGCTTCCGATGCAGCTTCCGCGCGATATGGCGACTGTGGAAATGCAGAGCGAGGACGTCGGGGGCGATATGGAGTGCTACCGCGACTCCCAGGGCCACCTCTACGATTTCGCCTACGGCCTCAACTGGCGCGGAGTCATTCACGATTCCCGCTGGAAGCAATTTCATCGGGAATAGCACGCAGTAGTGCGGTAGGGAAAGAGGCGAAATAGGGGATGAGATGCGAGGCTTGCGGCGAAGCCCAATACCGGAGCAACCTTTCGGTTGTGAGGATTTGGGCAAGGCGCGTAACGAAGCAGATCGCCCTTATTTCGCCTCTTTTAGGTCTTTCGGAGAAAGACCGAATTTCGCCTTAAAGCGCTTGCTGAAATACTTCGCGTCGCTGAACCCCACCGAATAGGCGATGTCGGAGACGCGGAAATTGTCCTGCCTCTCGCTTATCATCTTGTAGGCGGCCTGCAGGCGGGCGTTCAGAAGGAACAGCATCGGGGAGGTGCCGAGGAGCTCCTTGAACTTCTCGGTGAGCACCGTGCGGGAAGTCGCCATAGCCTCGGCGAACTGCGGCAGGTCGAACTCCGAGTCGGCGATGTGGGCATTGACCAGGTCCACCGCCTTCTGAATGAACACCTTGTCCGAGGAGGTGTATTCCACATCCTTCAGTTCAAAGACCATCTTGTCCTCGGAGAGCGCATCGGCGCGGGCCTGCTTTTCCAGCAGATTGTGAATCAGGGCCGAAAGAACCGAGTAGTTGCACGGCTTGGTCAAATAGCCGTCCGCACCGCTCTGGTAGCCCTCGATGCTGTAGGCGTCGCCGGTTTTCGCCGTAAGAAGAATGACAGGAATGTGCCCGAGGGCCTTGTCCGACTTTATTTTCGAGCAGAGTTCCAGCCCGTCCATCCCCGGCATCGCAACATCGGAGACCACCGCGTCTATGTGCTCGCGGCCCAGAATTTCCAGTGCCTCGGCCGCGCTGTTGGCGGTGCGGACATTGAAGCGGCGCGACATAATGCCGTCGAAAAGCTCCGTAAGATCCTCGCTGTCGTCAACGAACAGGACCACCGCCTCGCTCTTGACCACCGTTTCGTTAAGCGTGAGAGCCAGCGGCATATCCCTCTCTCCCTCGGTGCTTTCGTCGATTTCCTCCGGGGTGTAGGCCCCCTTGCCCACCGGAAGGCGCACGATGAAGCGGTTGTGCACAGTCTCGTTGCTCTCCACCCGGATGGTGCCCTTGTGAAGAGTCACCAGGGATTTCACGAGCGACAGCCCGATTCCGGTTCCGATGGTCTTGAACTGGCGGTATTCGCCCTCGTAAAACCTGCGGAACAACCCAGCGATTGTGCTTCTGGACATCAGTTTTCCGTCGTTCGAGCAGACCAGTTCCACCCACTCCCCGTCCTCGGAAGAGGAGAGTTCCACTGTGATTTTCCCGTTTTCGGGAGTATATTTCACCGCATTTGAAATGAGATTGTAGGCGATTTTGTCGATCTTGTCGGTGTCGTACCAGCCGAAAATGTCCTTAGGGTTGCTGCGGAAGGAGATTTTGAGGTTATGCTTACCCACAAGCGGGGCGAACGCCTCGACGCAGTGGCGGGTGAACCTTGCGATGTTCCCGTAGGAAACCTTCAGCCGCAGGTTTCCGCTCTCGGCCTTTCGGAACTCAAGCACCTGCTGCACCAGCCTCACAAGCCGCACTGCATTGACTGACATAATGTTGTAGAGTTTCTTCTCCTTTGCGTCCCGCGGCTCTATGCTTTCAACGGAGGCGAGAATGATGCTCAGAGGCGTCAGAAATTCGTGAGAGACATTGGTAAAGAACTGGAGTTTCGCCTGGTTCACCTCCTCGGCCTTCTGCTGCTGGAGTTTTTCCATTTCCATCCTGCGGCGGAAACGGTAACTGCTGCGGACGATTAGGAAAGCGGCAACTATTCCAGCCGAGAGAAGCACCGCATAAATGAGGAATGCCCACCACGAGAGCCACGGGTTACCCGGTATTGCGACGACTATGCTCCGGCTTTCCCCCTCCAGAGCCTCTCCGCTTCGGGTTCCATAGACCTCGAACACATATTTCCCCGGTTTCAGTCCCTTGAAAACGGCCTTGCTGCCGCCTCCGTTCACGATTCTCCACTCCCCGTCCTCTTCCTGCCCCTCGGGGTAGAGCCTGTAGCGGTAGATGTCCCCTGAAGGGTTGAGATAGTCAAAAAGTGAGAAGGATATTTCAAGGGAGGTGATGCCGCGGGTGAGGCGTACCTCATCAGAAAGAGGCACATTGTGCCCGTCGGCGCTTATTCCCGTAATTTCAAGCGGGGTCCCGCCCTCTGCCACCGTGCCTGAAGGAACGCAGCTGAAAAGCCTGATTCCCTTGAAGCTTCCGAAAGCCATACAGTCCCTCTCGGGTACATAGAGGCAGGCGTTGTGGTTGAAAAAGTCCAGCCCGCCCTCGGGAGCGATGCTGCTGTAGGAGATGGAGGAGAAATCCCCCGAAGGGTTGCAGACAAAGGAAAGAAGGGCGGCGGAAGTCGTCACCCAAAGCCTTCCGTGAGGGTCCTCGGCGATGTTCGTAATGCCCTGACCGTCAAGGATTACAAAGGTTTCCTCCTTCAGGAATGAATTTCCGTCGTCGCAGAGGCGATAGAGTCCGTTCCAGGTGGACCCGGCCCAGACCCGGCCCCGGGAGTCCGCCATGATGCAGTTGAAACTGCCGGTGCCGCCGCACTGCGCTGCAGGATAGAGCCTTACGCTTCCCTCCCCAGTGCAGCGGATTATTCCGTCGTATGCCGTCGCAATCCAGACATCCCCGCTGACAGGGTTCACCGAGAGAGCGGATATTTTTCGATCAAGTCCCGGAAGCCCTCCGGATATGGAGCTGAGGGACCTTACCCCGAAACTCTCGCCGTCCATCACATACACGCCCTCGCGCGTGCCTATCCACACATTCCCATCCCTGTCTTCGGCAAGGGCGGTTATGCAGTCGTTGCCGAGAGCGGGGCAGGTCGTGGAACTCACGACGCGGGTCTCCCCGGTGGAAGGATTATAGATCCACAGGCCCTTGTCATAGCTGCCGAAGGCGATTTCCTCCCCGGAGCGGAGAGGGAGCATAGCGTCGAAGTTGTTGGTGTACTGAAGGCCCTCGAAGCCGCGGATGTCCCGGTAGCCCCGGAAACTGCCGTCCTGGGAATTGAGCCGCACCATCCCGTGCCCGGAAATGCCGAGCCAGAGGCTTTGCGGAGTTTCCCTGAGAAGGCTGCGGACCGAACTTGTGCTGTATTGCCGCCTGATTTGGGAGAGGTCCACCAGAGAGTCGTCTCCGTCCTCAAGCGGAAAACTCTCCGCCTTGCACACGACGCCGCCGAACATCGACACCCACATACTGCTGTCGAGGGTGCAAAGAACGCAGTTAACCTCGTTGAAAGGAAGACTTCCCGGGGCGGTGGAAGGAGAATAGTTCAGAAAACGGTCTTTATCATATCCTCCATTCAAGACCTCTGCAGGGGCGTTTTTGCCCGCTCCGGCATCTGAATAAGGCAGAATGCTGAGACCGCTCCGGCTGCCCACCCAGAGGTTCCGCTCAGGGTCAAGCGAAAGAGCGTAGATCACGTCATCCAGAAGGCTGTCGCTCCGGGCGGGGCTGTGGCGGAAACGCCTGTATTCAAGCTCGGGTGTGTACCCCGGGGTGATTTTCGCCTTCAGAAGCCCCCTTCCCCAGGTCCCTATCCAGAGATTGTCCTCGGCATCCGAAGCGAGGACATAGGCGCTGCGAAGATTCTCCTCCGAGTAGGAATAGAGCCTTCCGGAGTTCATATCGTAGCGGAAAAGTCCTGAGGACCAGGTGGTTATCCAAAGAAAACCATAACGGTCTATAAGAAGGTCTATTACATCGGTGACATATTTCCCGCCGCCTTCCCCGGTGCGGAAATCCATCCTGGTGAATGTGTCGGAGTCCGCGTCCTTCCTGTACACTCCCTTGTCGCCCCCGATCCAGATCCGTCCGAGCGAATCCCGCTCCATATCCGCAACGTTTATGTGCCCTGTGAGAGAGTCGTCAATCGCCGCGACATCCCCCGTCGCGGGGTCGAGCCTCATAAGCCCCCTCTCTGTGCCGAGAATCATCTTGCCGGACTTTTCCTCGATTATGCGGCGGAGGTAGCCGTCGGCCTTGCCGCCCTCGTGGTCGAGGGGATAGGGCCGCATACGGTAGCCGTCGTAGCGGACAAGGGAGCTGTAGGAAACAATCCAGATGTAGCCCCGCGAATCCTGATAGAGGGTGGAGACGTCGCTGAGGGTTATGTTGTCATCGTAAACGGTCCTGAAGCGGAGGTTATCGGCACCTTCTGAGCGGGTCTGAGCCGGGAAAGCCGGGGAAAGAATTGTGGAAAGCAGCAGAAGGGCAAGTATGCAGCCGGACTTTTTCATCAACGCGTCTGTTTGTGTTAAACATTTCGGCCGAGCCTCAAACGGATCCGAAGGAGTCCTGTCGAAAGGGGTTCGGCAAAAGAGTTTGCCAAAACGCCAAAGACCTACTCGATGTCGGTGTAGGAATACCAGTTCTTGAGCTCAACCCCGGGAACAATCTCCGCGATGTGGGTATAGGTGAACTTTTCACCCCCTACAAAGCCCGCAGCGCTCACAACTGCCTTTCCCTCAACGGTGAAAGGGCCCGTGTAAAGGGTGGAGGAAGCGGTCGGTGCGGAGCCGTCGAGAGTGTAGCGAATCTCGGCGGATGTGTTCTCGCAGTCCAAAGTTACGCAACTTAATCCGTTTTCACAAACCCGGGAGGTAATCTCAGGCTCGTCGTGAAGGTCGTACGGTCGGATGCCCCTTTCCCTGAGGGATGGAAGCTGGGCGTTCACCCTCGCTTTGAAATTCTCCCAGTCCTTTTTGGACGGGTCTGCCCAGGCGAGCTCCGACACGGCAAGAAGCCGCGGGAACATCATATATTCAAGATGCTCGTCATCCGGGATATATTCCCTCCAGGTACTGCCCTGAACCCCTATAACATTGTCCGCGTTCTCCGGAAGGATGAACCCGATTGTGTCCACATCGCGCGGCTCTCCCTTTATTATGGACTCGTTATAAACGGCCTCCTCCTCGCAGACGGGCTGAGGGATGAAGGAATACATCTTTTTCAGAGGGCTGTAGCCGTACATAGCCTTCTTCTCGTATTTCGGAACAGCCTGATACCAGTCGAAGTAGAGCACCTCACCCGGGGTCATCACCGAGTTCAGTCCCCTGTTAGCCGCCTCGATTCCGCCCTTCTGCCCGCGATAGGAATAGACGTAGGTTTCTTTCTCAAGGTCCTGATTCTTAAGGATTTCGTCCCAGCCGGCCATTGTGCGGCCGTGGCTGAGGAGGAATTTCTGCAGGCGGGAAATCGCATAGCACTGAAGGTCGTCCAGCGAGCCCATCCCCTCTTTTTCCATCAGCGCCCTGCACTTAGGGCAGGTTTTCCAGGCTTTCTTGCGGGCCTCGTCGCCGCCGATGTGGATTACTTTTGAAGGGAACAGCTCCAGAAGTTCGCCAAGAACAGTCTCGGCAAACTTGTAATACTCCTCGTTCGCAGGGCAGAACTCCCCGTTTCCGTAGCGCGTCCCGGTGCAGTTAAGCGAAGGATAGGCCGCAAAAACCGCCTCCGAATGCGCCGGCATATCGAATTCCGGGATTATGTTTATGTGAAGCGAGTCGGCGTAGCGCACAACCTCACGGATGTCGTCCTTTGTGTAGAATCCGCCGTAGGCCCCGGGGGTGTCGGCAGTGCAGAAAAGGCTCTTTGGCATCGCGTTCCACTTGTCCCAGTCCTTTTCCACTCTCCACGCCCCCACCTCGGTCAGAAGCGGGTAGGCGTCAATCTGCACTCTCCATCCTCCGCCGTCGGTAAGATGCCAGTGGAAGTTGTTGAACTTGTAAAGGGCCATCTCGCGAAGAATCTTCTTGACCTCCTCGACAGAGGAAAAGTGCCTTGAAACGTCGAGGTGCACTCCCCTGTAGGCAAATCTCGGACGGTCCTCAATGCGGGCGCAGCGAAGGCCCTCGGGGGTGCGAAGCTGACGCAGGGTCTGCATAGCGTAGAATATGCCGGCGGAGTCAGCCGCAGAGGCCTTCACGCCTTTTTCCGAAACCTCGAGAAGGTAACCCTCCGTTCCGAGTTTTTCCCCAAGAGAAGGCCTCAGAGACACCTCCACGCCCTCCGTGCTTCCGTCAGCGGGAACATCCGCCCCGGTGTAGAAGCCCTCATAATAATGGGCGCTTAACGGCGAAGGCACGACGAAGTTATACTCTACTTCCCGTTTCCCGCAGGAGGCAAGAAGAAGCAGAGAGGCCAAAACTATATAAAAACGATATTTCATCTTAACAAGTGCGTGGAGAATTGCAGTTGGATTAGTTTACCATCCGGTATTTTGGATAAGGTTCGGATTCTTGTGCCGTTCATTCTCGGAAATAGGATACCAGTACATCTTGTCGTTCCAGTAGCGCGATGCGACGGTCTTTCGGGTGGAAGTGTAGGTATTGTCGCCCGAGCGGACAATGGAAAGGCCCTCGATGGTCTTTGTCACATCGCCGATTTTCCATCTTCTGATGTCCCAGTAGCGGTGTCCCTCGAAGCATAGCTCCACCCTGCGTTCGTTGCGCACGCGGGCCCTGAACTCGGTCTCGGAAAGCCCTGCAGGAATCTCCGGAAGGGAATACACGGCGCGAAGCGTGTTCAGAGCCGCACGCGGAGAAAGGGTGTAGGAGCCGCCCTCGAGCGAACCGGTGAAATCAGGGTCTTTGGTCGCCTCGAAAAGCGCCTCGGCGTAGTTGAGCCATACCTCGGCGTAGCGGAAGAGCGGGTAGATGTGCTGATAGCTTATGAGGTTTCCGGTGACGAAACTTGTGGCGTCCTGGATGTATTTCTTAAGGTAGAACGAAGTCGGAGAGGCGTTGTCCTTGGGCGCTCCGTTCTTTCCGCCGTAGAAAGTCTCCACGGTCTCGCCCTTGAATGTGTCGCCGTTGCAAAGCACCGCATCCGCAAGACGCGGGTCTCCGCTCTCGAAACACTCCACAAGGTTCAGGGTCGGGCAGGTGCCGGAGTTTCCTCCCTCATAGCCCACAGGGAAATTGTTGGACTCGTAGGTGGAGGAAGTGCTCTCGCGGACTCCGAAAATAAGGTCCTTGCTCTCTGAGTTATATTTCTGGCTCATAAGGGAGTAGCGGAGCGAAGTGGTGCAGTCGGCGATTATCTCCTGGGCAGCCAGAGCCGCCTTCGCATATTTCTGAGCGGAGCCTGAAGGGTTGTTCAGAGGACTTGCCGCATAAAGAAGCACACGGACTCTGGCCGCCTGGGCAAAGCCCTTGGTGACTCTTCCGAGCTCGGAATAATATGTCCCGGAATAGGTTTCGGGCAGGTTTTTCGCACACTCCTCCAGTTCGGAGCAAATCCACTGGACACTTTCCTCGTAGGTTGCGGGAACAAGGGAGTTCACCTCGGAAGTGGCGAAGGTGCGGTCCGCGATGATTATGTTCTGATAGCGCTTCAGCAGCTCAAAATGGAAATATGCCCTCAGAGCCCTCGCTTCCCACGGATAGTTCTTCAGCTGCTCGATGTAGTA
Organism: uncultured Muribaculaceae bacterium; assembly: GCA_964396105.1. Lineage (GTDB taxonomy): Bacteria > Bacteroidota > Bacteroidia > Bacteroidales > UBA932 > Cryptobacteroides. Next base: position 9,743 of record CAYNDY010000011.1, on the reverse strand, counting down.
GGTGTACTGCTCGTTCCACTTTGCAATCTCGAAGTCCTCCGGGCAGTTCTCCAGAAGGTAGTTGGCGGCGCGGATGCCCTGATAGTAGTGGGCCCATTTGTCGTCCACGACATTGTTCGAAGACCAGCTGCCGTCGTAGTATTTGCTCAGGGTGTCGGGGCTGTTGGCATAGACCGCGTCGTCGGTGGCGCACTCCCTGAAAGAATAGAAATCGCTTTCGAGATAGCCATAGACATTGGTCATCACCTCCTTCACCTTGTCAAAGTCGCTGAACTGATATTTCTTGGTATGGTACTGGCTCTCCCCGAGTTCAAGGTCGGAGCAGGAGCATACGGCCCCCGCAAGAGCGGCGCCAAGAGCAATAATTCCTAATATCCTTGTTTTCATAATTTCCTCCTCCATTAGAAATTGACCTTCATTCCGACAGAGACTGTGCGCGCGGTCGGATAGTTGAAATTGATGGCCTCGGGGTCGAGAATCTTTATGTGGTCGACGCTGAAGAGGTTGTTGCCGCGAAGGTAAACCCTCATTCCTGTCATCTTCATCTTCTCAAGGGCGCGGCGCGGAAGGTCGTAGTAGAGCTCCACTTCGCGTAGTTTGAGGAACGCTCCGTTTTCCGTCCAGAGGCTGCTTGCGAGGTAGTTGTTCTTGTTGTCAAGGGAAGTCAGACGCGGATATTTCACTCCGGTAGTCCTCCCCTCGGTCCAATAGCTCTCGAGATAATGCTTCGAGATGTTCTTGTCGCCTCCGTAAAGCGGCTGGTAGATGCTTGCGAGCGTGGTTTCGACCGTTGAATTCCCGACTCCCTGGAAAAGGGCGCTGAATCCGAGGCCCTTCCACTCCAGTCCGAAACTGAAGCCGTAGTAAACCTCCGGAAGTTCGGCCGAGAGCTGGTAGCAGCGGTCGTAATTGTCGATTTTGCCGTCGCCGTTAAGGTCCTTGTATTTCACATCTCCCGGCTGCACGCTTGCGAAGGTGTTTTCCGGAAGGTCTGGGTAGAGATTGCCGTTGGAGTCGAACTCGTCAGCCTGGTAGAATCCGTCGGCGACAAGGCCGTAGAATCGTCCGATCTGTCCGCCCTGCTCGTAGAGGTAGGCGTAAGGCTGGTAGGTCTCGTCGATGCGGTCGATGCGGTTGCGGGCGAATGAAACCGTTCCCTTTACAAAGTAGGAAATGTCCCCTATTGTCTGGTTCCATCCGAGGGCGGCGTCAACTCCCCAGTTTGTTGTCTGTCCGTTGAAAGTGTCGCACGCGCCTATTCCGAGGACCTCGGAAAGGGTGCCGGTGGCCTTTGTGCGGATATACTGGCGGCGGTTGTAGAACCCGTCGATTTCGCCGGAGAGGCCCTTGAAGAGCGTGAAGTCCAATCCCACATCAGCCTTCGAGTCTCTCTCAGGCTGCACCCCTACCGAAGGAAGCGAGCCTTCAGCAGCACCGTTAGTCACCGTAGGCTGAACGAAGATGTAGCTGTTTCCCGCGCCGTTGAACTGGATGTCCATATCATAGGAAAGGAAGGAGTCCATTCCCACAAGGCCGTAGGAGCCGCGCAGTTTAAGGAAATTGACTATTTCGGAGCCCTTGAGGAACTCCTCGTTTGAGATTACCCAGCCGAGCGATGCCGCAGGATAGAAGCGGAATTTGTCGCCCGAAGGCATAAGGCTGCTGCCGGAAGCCGTCGCGGTGAGGGTGGCAAGGTAGCGGTCGGCGTAGTTGTAGGACGCCGTAAGGATGTAGTCGTGGTGCGAGAAGCTGTTGTTCGCCCCGGTGAGGGACTTCTTGTCGCGGTTGAAAAGGAAGGCCGCGTCGATGTGGTGCTCTCCGAAAGTGCGGTTCCAGTCGAGTTTCGCCCACACCGCCATCCTCATATACTGGGTGTTGAGGTAGGTGCTGAAGGACATTTCGGTGTCGTTACCATACTGCGAAACCTCATAGTCGTAGAGATTTCCGTTCTCGTCGTAAAGAGGGCTGAAGTTGTAATAGACGCTGCCGAAACTGCGGTCGTCGTTGACGTCGGCTGAGTTGTCGTATGAGGCCCTGACCTCGGCGGAGAGGCCCTTTACGAGCATCGAGAGGTCCTGACGGATTGCAAGGTCGGCGGAAAGGGAGCGGGAGAAAGTGACCCGTCCGGCTGTGCCGAGGATGTCCTGCACAGGGTTGCTGAACTTTGTGGAACGCGCCCAGATGTCGTTGTACATAACCGGGAAGCCCACGCTCGGAGCGGTGTAGTAGCTCTGAAGGCTGCGGGACTGGGGGCCGGAAAGCTGACGGATTGCGGCCGCGAGGTTAACGAGAACCTTCGTGGAAGAAGTGACGTCGATGTCAAGGTTGGTGCGGAGTTTCAGCGCATCGTAGGCGTACTGGTTGTCGACGCCCTCGAGAAGCCCCGTGTTCTTGTAGAATCCGCGGTTGGAGTTGTAGCCGGCATAGACAAAGTATTTTATCCTCTTGGAAGAGCCGTCCATCGTGAGTTTCGCCTCGTTGTTGAAGCCCGCCTTGCGGAAAATGTGGCTTTTCCAGTCCACGGTAGGGATTACTGAGGAGGTTCCGTTTGCTATGGAAGCAATGTCGGAGGCGGAGAACCAGGCTGAAAGTCCGTCGTTGCTGCGGGCCTCGTTGAGGGCGTTCGCATACTCGAGCGGAGAGGCCATCTCGGCCATTCTCAGCGGTGTCTGCACTCCGAAAGAGTACTCGGCCTTGAGATTGAGCTTGTGGTTTCCGCCGCGGCGGGTGGTGATGAGAACCGCTCCGTCAGCGCCCCTGATGCCGTAGAGGGCAAGGGAAGCCGCGTCCTTGAGCACATTCACGCTCTCCACCTCGTCCACATCGATTGTGGAAGGCTCTCTCGGCACTCCGTCCACAAGAACGAGCACCGAATTTCCGCTGTAGGAGCCGTTTCCGCGCACGGTGAGCGAAGGGTCGCAGTCGCTCGGCCACGCTCCGGAGCCGTTCTGACGAATGCCGAGGCCCGGGATGAGTCCGTACAGCGCGTTCATTATCTGAGTCTGCGAAGACTCTTCGAAATCCTTGCGGGATGCCCCGCTCAGGGCCTGGCTGCTGCCTTCCTTGCTGGTGGTAAATCCATATCCGAGGGCATAGACGCTGTGGCGGTCTTCAAGGCTGACCTTCATCTTCTCCCCCTTCACCTGCACTTTTCTGTAATAGGTGTTGTAAACCGAGAGCTCAACGGAGGTGCCGTCCACGGCATAGAACTGAACCGTTCCGTTTTCGTCCGTGGTGAGCGGGGCGGGCATTTCTGCCGCCATCACCTCGACGCCCTGCATAGGCTGCCCCTTCCCGTTCACGACCTGAAGCGTGACGAGCCCGTCCTGGGCCCACAGGGAAGCGGCGCCAAGAAGAGCGAGCAGCGATATTGTCAATTTCTTCATATATTGTTGAATATCATTCATTTATTCCTTATCCATCTTGCCTCACAACGAAGCAATGCGCTTTTTAGGACAATCTTTTACCAGCCGGGATTTTGGACAAGACCATACCCCTTGTTGATTTCGGACGTCGGGAAGGCGCTGAAATACCATTTGGTGTCCCAGTGGGTCTTCCAGTAGCGCGCGTCCTCGGCCGCAGGAGCCGAATAGTGGAAGGTGGATGCGTAGGCGTCTATGTCGTCGTTCTCGTCCACCACCCCGTCGTTGTTCGTGTCGGAAGTAGGCACTCCGGTCTTGATGGTTATCTTTATGCCGTAGAGAGTTTTCTGGAATATGTCGGCCCTCTTCCAGCGAACGATGTCATACCAGCGGTTCTCCTCGAAAAACAGCTCGCGCGCCCTTTCGTCAAGGATTTCCTCGCGAAGCTGTGCGTTTCCGGTGAGAGGCTCGGAGTAGGTCGGAAGAGTCTTCCCAGCCTGAGTCTTCGCCAGAAGCGCATCGTCCATATCCGGAAGTCCCACTCTAGAGCGGACCTTGTTCAGCCACTCGTAAGCCTCGTCCTTTCTTCCCAGCTCGTTCAGAGCCTCGGCGTATGTGAGGTAAATCTCCGGAAGACGGAGGTAGGAGTAGTTGGTCGAGCGGTTCATAAAGGTCTCGTCGTTGTAGTCCCAGATGTATTTTCGTGAGCAGAATCCGGTCACGGCCCTGTTGAGAAGCTCCGCTCCCCTTTCAAGTCCGCCGACCCACATCTCTGCGGCCCTGCCCCTGAAATGGTCACCGATAATCATCACGGACTCGTAAAGGCGCGGGTCGCGGTCGCGGAACGGGTCGTCAGCGATTTTGCTGTCGCGTCCGTCCTTTCCCGCCCAGTCGGCGTAGCTTACGGGAGTTCCGTCGGTTTTCGGGAACATATCCACGAAATTAAGCGTCACGCAGCCGCCGCCGTAGCCCCTTCCGGCATTGCCGTGGTCGTCGGAAACTCCGAAGTAGCAGCGGAGATAGGTGCTCGCGAAAGTGTCGTAGTGGCGGCCGGTCTCGATGAGGATTTCGCCGTTTCCGCGGTCAGCGTAGCTCGTGTTCCAGGCGTTGCGGTAGTCGTCCGAAGCGGTACCTGCGGCAGAAACGAGCGCGTAGGCGTTGCCGTTTGCCGCATTCTCGTCAATGAAGGCTTTGCAGGCGTCGGCAACCTTCTGCCAGCGGGTGGCGTCATATTTCCCGAACCAGTACATCCGCGGGATGTCGTCGGAGGAAACATAGTTGGCGTTGCCGCGGCGGGCCGTAGGAGTCTGGGCACTGTAAGGCTCGTCGGAGTTGAAAACAGGCGATGCTGCAAAAAGCAGTGCGCGGCACTTTAGGCCCATTGCGGCGGCCCGGGTGAGATGCCCGTTTCTTGCCGCGGTTTCGGTCCAGGGAAGAAGCGCCGCAGCCTTGTCGCAAAGCTCCACTATATAGTCCAGAGTCTCCTCGGCTGTTTTTCTCGAGAAGTCATAGCTCATCACATTGTCGGCGGCCACGGAACTTTTCAAAAGCGGAATTCCGCCGTAGTTGCGGAAAAGGTCCAGATAGTGGGAGGCGATTATGAGGTAGGCCTCGCCCTTGCCGTTGTCCTTCTCGGCCTGGGTCATATCAGGCACCCTGTCCACATTCTCGATGTAGAGGAAGGCCCTGCGGATGCCCACCCAGTTGTATTCCTTGTCCGGTACGAAGCCCATCTTGGTCCACGACACCCCGTCCTCGGCGTCGGCGCTGTAGTTGCCGTTGGCATATTCCTGTCCGCCGCTCGACCAGTCGTTGTGGGACTCCATAAGGTCGGTGATGGAGTCGAAGTTGTCGTTGTCCAGCTGGCTGCAGGCGCGGTCGTAGCTGCCGCCGTTATTGAACCTTCCGGCGCTGCTCAGAGGCCACGCGCTGTTGTGTACAGGCCAGCCGCAACGCATTGTGCTGTAAGCCGATACAAGAGCCCTGTCGGCATAGAGCTTCGAGGAGAAAATCGTGTCAATCGTCACGTCCACTCCCGGCGCCTTCTCAAGGAAAGCGTCTCCGAAACGAAGGTCGTTGCAGCTCTGCGCTGCGAGAAGAAGAGGCAGCGAAAGGAGCGCGAGTGAACGAAGAAATATATTTGAATTCATCTTTTTCATCATCTTAATATTCCCTTAGAATGATATGTTGAATCCGATGTTGTAAATCCTCACGTTAGGGTAGCTGTAGACATACTCTCCGTTGAGGTTGGCGCTTCCGGTCATCTCCTCAGGGTCGATGTCAATGTCGGCGAGCTCAGAGAAGAGGGTCAGGAGGTTATATCCGCTGATAAAGGCCCTGAATGAGCTGATTCCCATCTTGCGGAGCAACTTGCCGGTGAAATTGTAGGAGAGTTCCACATTCTTCAGCCTGAGGTAGGAGGCGTCCATAAGCCAGATGTCCGAGCTCTGGGTGTACCAGGACTTGTTCTTGAAGGTGATACGCGGGAAGCGGGAGTTCTGGTTGTCCTGAGTCCACCTTCCGTCGGCGAGGTATTTCAGAAGGGCCCTGTCGTTGGTCATTCCGAACGGCTCCTTGTACTCGATTCCGAGCACCCTGGATGCGTTCCAGGCGCCTGTCCACTGCATTGAGAACCCGAAGTTGCCCCAGTTGAACCCGGCAATGAGACCGGCCACATATTCAGGCCTCTGGCCGTAGCCGAACCAGGTGTTGTCGTCGTCGTTGATTTTTCCGTCGTGGTTGAGGTCCTTGAAAAGGGCGTCTCCCGGGCGAGGGTTACCGATTGTAAGCTCAGGCACAGTTCCGCCCTTGCTCACGGTGAGAAGCTCCTTGGTCACGGGGTCGAAGTCCTCCTCGGTGAGGTAGCGGTCGAAAAGGAAGCCGTAGGTCATCCCTGTGCGGCGGCCGGTCTGTGCCATATAGGTCTCGTTCGGAACAATCTCGTCCATATAGATGATTTTATTGCGGGAGAACGAGAGGTTTCCGGTGATGTTGTAGCTGAAATTGTGGGTTGCCTTGCTCCTCCAACCGAGCGAAAGCTCATATCCGTAGTTGTCCACCTCGCCGAGGTTGAGCATCGGAAGGCTTATGTTCGCGATGTCAGGAAGGGTGTTGCGGGTGGAGAGGATGTCGTAGCGGTGCTCGTAGAAAGCGTCAACGGTGAAGGAGAGCTGCTGGTGGAACATCACGAGGTCAATTCCGTAGTTCTGCTTCTGGCACTTCTCCCAGGACACCGTCGGGTTGCCGACTGCGTTCTCCACAGCGTCCTTCAGAACGACGCTGCTGTACATCGAACCGAACTGCCAGGAGCCGTACTGTCCGAAGTTGGCGTTGGAGTGGGACGGGTTCCAGGAGCCGTTGAGGTAGAGGAAGCGGGCTCCGCTGTATTTGTCGTTTCCGACGAGTCCGTATGAAGCCCTGATTTTGAGGAAGTCCACCCATTTCCTGGCGCCTTCCATCCACGGCTCTTCGGAAATGACCCATCCGATGGAGCCTGCAGGGAAAAATCCGTAGCGGTGGCCCGGAGCGAAGTTCTCCGAACCGTTCACTCCGGCGTTAAGGTCCACGAGGTAGCGCCGCTTCCAGTTGTAGGTAATCCTGCCCACATAGCCCACATATCCCGTCGGGATCTCAGGGAAGTTGGAAGGATAGTAGGTCTTGGACTGGTTGTAGAGAAGAAGTCCTGTCACCTCGTGGTCGCCGAACTGGCGGGCGTAGTTGACGCTTCCCTCAAGGTACCAGTTGCGGCCGTGGGAAGTGTAGTCGGAGTAGGAAAGCGGCTCGTTGAGGTCGTCCACTCCGGAGGTGATGAAGACGTGCTCGTTGTCGAACATAGGGTTGTCGATGGACATTCCCGGCTGGGTGTAGTGGCCCTTGTAATTGACGCTCTGCCAGCGCTTTACGGAAGCCGTAGGGGTGCGATTCACATAGAGGCTGTAAGTGGAGTTGTAGGCTCCCTTGAGGTTCACCTCCAGACCCTTGGTGATGAAGTCGAGCTTCTGGTTGAGGTGAAGGTCGAGGTTCAGGGTGTTGGTGGTGCTTTCGTTGTAGCCGTAGCCGTAGTAGAGGTCGAGACCGGAGGTGCCGCCGCCGATAGGGATGTAGTCCCCGACGACAGGTTTCGTGTAGTGCCCGTCAACGAATCCCGGACTGGAGTAAGGCGTGCACCAGGTTATGTACTGCCAGATGTTGCTGCCGTATCCGTTAGGCTCGTGCCGCTTTCCGACCCTTCCGCCGAGGTTGATTTTAAGAAGGGTTGTGGGGCTGAGGTCCACATCCACGTTCGCCCTGTAGTTGTAGCGGTTGTAGGTGTAGTTGGAACTGTAGTTCTCGAAGCTCTTGAGCATACCGTCCTGGTAGAGGTAGCCCACGGAAACGAAGTACCGCACTCTGTCCGCGCCGCCGGAGACAGTGATGTTGTGCTGGGTCTGCCAGGCGAGCTTGTTGAAAAGGTATTCGTCCCAGTTGGTGTTCGGGAACATTATCGGGTCGGAGTTGAGACGGAACATCTCGGTCACCGTGTCGGAGAAGGTGAGCGGGGTGGACGGGTCGTTCCAGTTGTCGGTGAGCTGAGCCTCGGAAAAGACCTTCGCGTGCTCGTAGCTGCTTGCGGTGGTAAGGTGGCGGAGAGCCTGAGTGAGTCCGAAAGAAGAGCTCCAGTTGATTTTCGCCCTTCCTTCCTCGCCTCGCTTGGTGGTGACGAGTATGACGCCGTTGGCGCCCCTCACGCCGAACACGGCGGTGGAAGCGGCATCCTTGAGGACGGTGATGTTGTCAATCTCGTTAGGGTCCATCTGGAAGAAGGACCTCTCCACGCCGTCCACAAGGATGAGCGGCTTGGAAGCCTCGTTGGTGAGGGATCCCGCTCCACGGACGTAGATATCAGGGTCCTCGGCGCCCGGCTGGCCTGAAGACTGGATGGTGGAGACGCCGGTCAGCGCACCGGAAAGGGAGTTGGCGACGCTTCCGGAAGGCGACTTCAGAAGGTCCTCAGAGCCGATGGAGGTAATCGCACCGGTGACGGAGGTTTTCCTCTGCTGTCCGTAGGCGACAACCTGCACGCCCTCAAGCATATTCATATCGTCAGAAAGCGTAACTACAAGTTCCTGTCCCTTGACTCCGGTCACCTCCACGCTCTGGTAGCTCACGTATGAAACCTCGAAGACAGGTTTGATGCCCGCAGGCACGGTGATGGAGAATTCGCCGTTGATGTCTGTGCCGACTCCGGTCTTGGTGCCCTTGATGAACACGGAAGCGCCGATAAGCGGCTCCCCGGTATTTGAGTCCAGCACGCGTCCCTTATAGACCGTAGGCTGAGCCTGGGCCACAGGAAGGTTTCTCTGCGAAGGCAGCGCCCCGGCGACAATTCCCGGGCCCAGCAGGCAGAGAGAAACAAGCAGAATCCTGACAATTCGTGTTGTAGTATTCATAATAAAATCCAACTTTCGCAAGTATATAACTTCTCTTCTAACAATTTACATTGCGTAAAAATGGCGAGAAGCCGTCCGGTCAGGGGCGGCTCCCCGAAATGTGTGTATGTCCAGACGCGCGGACGCGCCTAATGAACTGTAAACAATAACTTACTTTGCGTCAACTGCGAGGACGTAGGTAGTGGCGGTCGGAGTGATGCCGTCGATTACCGACTTGCCGTTCACGAGAAGGGACGGAGAAAAGGTAGTCTCGGTAGCTCCGAACTTGTTTCCAAGCACCGCCGCCTCTTTCCAGCCAAGTTTCTTGGCAAGATAGAACATCTGCTTGAGACTGTAGCCGCGGAAATTGAATCCTGCATTGGTATAGAGAGCTGCATTTGCATTCCCCACATACCCGTCGGCACCATCCCAGTTGCAGACACCTGGGGCATTGATCATAAACGCAAGCTTGCCGTCGTAGGTCAGGCCCACAAGGTTGTGCACCATATAGAAGGTAGATGCCCAGCCAGGCCCAAGCACTCCTTCTCCGGAGATGAACTGCGCGGAGTCGTTGTTGATAAGGTCAAGCCTACCCATCAACTCACCGTTTCGCACACCCCAGCCGGAAACCCACGCAAGGTCCGATGCATCAATCTTCTCTGTCGCTGAAGCAAGAGCCGCATCCACATCAGGTTTGCTGCTCTGGAACGGAACCACATAGAATCCGTCAGACTTTTCACCTGCCGTAGCGAATGAAACCTCACCATTGCCAACTATCAGCGATGCCCTGTATTTCTGGACACAGGCGATTGTGGACGATCCGTCTGCAATGTTGGTAGGGTAATTCACTATCGAGCCGTTGTCCTTAACAAGGTAGTCCAACTTGCTTGAAGCATCGGCAGCCTTAACCCAACCGCTCGTAACCACAGCGCTCGAAACGGAAGTCGGGTCGGAGATGTCAGCCTTGAGGTCA
>CAYNDY010000010.1:0-21129 GCA_964396105.1 uncultured Muribaculaceae bacterium | reverse complement strand
ATCGGCTCATAGAAGTAGTTTCCGCTGATGGTGACTGTCTCGCCCGGATTTGCATACTCGAAGCTCATAGAATTAATCACCGGAACAGGAGGGAGCACCTTGAAGTCGAAGGTGACGGTGTCCTTTGCGGAGTTAACCATATAGATTTTGTCGGTCTGCACGGTAGGGAGCACGCTCGGCACAGCCACGATGAGGGTGTTCGCCGTGATGTAGCTCGTGTTGAGGACGGCCTTCTGGTCGTTGAACCAGAGTTCCTTGATGCTCGTGAGATTCTCTCCGAGCAGGCAGACAATCTCGTCCATATAGGCGCTTTCAATCGTCAGATCCCTGTCGGCATACCTGATGGAATAGACCGTAGGCACTCCGTCAGTGGACCTGTAGCGGTCCGGATAGTCCACTCTCTCGCAGGAAGAGAAAGCGAGGGCGGAGAGGGCCGCAAGGGAGAAAGCCGTAAGAATTTTGCTTATAGTTTTCATAATCATAGCCTCTTAAAAGTTGTAATGGTATGTAGCGCGGATGTCAACCTCCACAGCCTTGGCGTCGGAAGCGACATTGGCGTTGAACACGACGTCCTCTGTAGGGAACGGAAGCGTGAAGCTTGAAACGGTCACGTTAGGATTGTCCCACTTGGTGTTGTAGGTGACTGCGGATGCGTCCCAGGAGCCGGAGTAGTCGAAGTTCTCACCGATGTAGTTCTTGTAAACATTCTCAAGACCCTCGTAGTAGGACCTCTTCTGAGCCTTGAGCTCGGCGATGCAGCCTGCGGCGTCGTAGTAGGAGCGGCGCACATAGTCATACCAGCGGTCGCCCTCGCCTGCAAGCTCGAGACGGCGCTCTTTCCAGATGTCCTCCCAGGTGACGGAGGTAAGAGCCTCCGCTCCCGCCCTTTCGCGGACAAGGTTCACATACTTGAGAGCCTCGGCATTGTCGGAGTTCACCACGGCCTCGGCATAGATCAGATAGAGGTCTGAAAGACGCAGGAGGTGGGTAGGAAGCTGGTTGGCCATACTCTCAGGGATGATTCCGAGGGCGTCCTCGTGGTCCTGGTTGTCACCGAAGAGGTGCTTGACGTTGTTCGCGCCGGTGTTGCTCTGGAGCTTTCCGCCAGGGCCTCCCTTGCCGTAGTCGGAGTCGAAGATGAAGCGCAGGTAGTCGAAGCCCTTCTTTGAGCCGGAGATGGTCCTGTCGGTCCAGAAGTAGTCGTAGGTGTCGCCTGCGAGCATCATTGTGGCGTGACGGCGAATATCGGAGTTGTCCCTTGCGGCAGGATTCTGCGTTGCAGGAGTTCCGAATGCGTTCTGAAGGTCAACTGAAGGGCCTACATAGCCGCCCCAGCAGTCGCCGTTCTCGTCGAAGCCCACCATAGCGAGGTCGCTCTGAAGGGTGTTCTGCTGAGTCCACGGGTTGCGTCCGCACTTCCAGAGCCAGGAAATGAGGCACTCGCCGGTCTGGTTGAAGCCCTTGAGGCGGAATACGTCCTCGTAGTTCGGGGTGAGGGAGCGGCCTGAGTGGTCGATCACGTCCTTCGCGTAAGAGGCAGCCTTCGCAAGGTCCTCGGTGTTGAGACTTCCCTCAAGTCCCGCCTTGGTGAGATATACCTTCGCGAGAAGGGCCTTTGCGGCATAGCGGTCGATTCTCTCATAGTCAGCGAATCCGCTCGTCTTCTCAGGAAGAAGCTCTATGGCCTTCTCAAGAGTCATAATGATGTACTCATATACATTGGCTCTGGTCACCTTCTGAACAGTATTCACGCCACCCTCGTTGAGAAGGTCGGTGTTGTTGTGGATGATAGGAACCTCACCGAATGTACGGACCATAAAGAAGTAAGCGAATGCCTTCCAGACGAGAGCCTCGCCGATGCACTTCTTCTTGCCTGCCTCTGTAGGGCCTTCAGACTTGAGAATATTGTCAATCACGGTATTGGCGTGACCGTTCACTGCCCAGAGCGAGTAGGACATATTGATAAGGTCAGAGTCAGTTCCGTTGGTTGTGAAATCGAGATACGGGCTTGAGCCCCAGTACATATTGCCGGACATTACCTCACCGATCTTGATGAAGCCGCGCTGGAAATCGTACCACGGAGAGTTATAGAGATAATTCACGCCCTGTTCGCACTGTGAATCATTCTTATAGAAGTTGTCTACGTTATAGTTGTCCTCAGTCGGACGATTCAGGAACTCTTCACAGGATGAGAGAGAGAGGACCAGTGCCGCTGCAGGCAAAACTTTCAGTATATTAATCAGTTTCATATTTCAAAGAGATTTAGAAAGTTATGTTCAGTCCGAAAGAATACATGGTAGGTGAAGGGTAACGTCCGTTATCCAGACCGTAGGTAAGACCTGTGGAGTCCTGTGTACTTGCGCCGACTTCAGGATCATAGCCTGAGTACTTGGTGAAGGTGTAGAGGTTCTGGATGTTGATGTAAGCGCGGACGTTGTCCACCTTGATGTTTGTCAGGAGAGACTTCGGCAGAGTGTAGCCGAGAGTGATGTTCTTGATTCTGATGTAGCATCCGTCCTCGACATAGCGGTCGCTGATGCGGTCGTTGTCGTTAGGGTCCTGGATGGAAGTATGAGGAGTCTTCGTGTCAGGATTCTTCACGCGGACGTTGTCGATGTGGTCGTACCACTTGCTGCCGTCGGTGTAGACGATGGACGCGTCGATAGGCTCAAGCCTTGCACGGTTGGAAACCACGCTCTGGAGCTGGTTGGTCCAGGTGCTGTTCATGTGGGTGATGGTCAGCGCGTTGTAGTTGAAGACCTTGTTGCCGTATGAGCCGTTGAGGAAGATGCTGAGGTCGAAGTTCTTGTAGCGGAAGGTGTTGGTCCATCCGAAGGTGAACTTAGGAAGCGGGGAACCGATGACGGTGCGGTCGTTCTCGTTGATGACGCCGTCGCCGTTGATGTCCTCGTACTTGATGTCACCGACCCAGACGGTGTTGCCTCTGCTGTAGACTCCGTCCTTAGGATATTTCTTAGGTTTCGCGGAGTTCTCAATGTCGTCGAGGTCCTTGTAGACGCCGGCAACCTTGTAGCCGTAGAAGTTGTAGAGGGACTTTCCGATTTCAGAAACGCAGACAACGTCGTTCCACTGGCCGTAACCCACGAGAGAAGCGTTCTCGGTGTCGGTGAGGCTGAGGAGCTTGTTGCGGTTGAAGGAAATCTGGAAGTTGCTGTCCCAGCTGAAGTCGCGGATCTCCACCGGAGTGGTGTTGAGGGCAATCTCAAGACCCTTGTTCTCGATGCTTCCGTAGTTTCCCTTAGGGGCTGCGAGTGCGGATGAACCGTTACCCTGGGTACCCATATATGAAGGGAGCTGCATAGACATAAGCATATCGTCGGACTTCTTGTAGTATGCGTCAACTACGAGGGCGATTCTGTTCTCGAGGAAGCTCAGGTCGAGTCCTACGTTGAACTGGCTCTGGCTCTCCCAGCGGATGGAGGTGTTAGGGATGTTCGCAGGACGGTAGCCCATTCCCAGAGCTGAAGGCATACGGGAAATGGATGCTCCCCAGGCGTATGAGCCGATGTTGGAGTTACCGGTCTGACCCCAGCCGAAGCGGAGTTTTCCGTCGTTGATTATATGCTTTATTCCCTGGAAGAATTTCTCGTTGGAGAATCTCCAGGCCACAGCTACGGAGTGGAACCCTGCCCAGCGGTTGTTAGGGCCGAAGTTTGACGAACCGTCGTAACGGAAAGTGTAGGTTGCGAGGTAGCGGTCGTCGAAGTTGTAGGTTTCACGGGTGAAGAACGAAGCCATTGAAGAAGAGCCGAAGCCTGAACTTACGGAAGGAGTTCCGGTTGCAAGGGCTATGTTGTGAACTTCGTCTGAAGGAAGGCTGGTGTTGCTTGCACCGAGATAGTTCCACCTACTCTCCCAGCACTCCTGTCCGAGCATCGCCGTAACTGAGTGGCGACCCCATTTGTTGGAGTAGGTGAGGTAGTTCTTGAGCTGCCAGAACGTGTTGGTGTTCTTCTGGTTGCTGATGGAGTTGGAGCTGCGCACCCATCCGCCGAGGTCAACCATAGGCTTGTAGCGGTCTGCGTCGCTTCCGCTCACATCGAGTCCGACCTCAGTCCTCCAGGTGAAGTGCTTGATTGGAGTGAGTTCGGCATAGACATTCGCAGTGAGTTTTCTTCTCTTGAGGGTGATTTCATCCATCATTGCAAGAGCCACAGGGTTAGGAGAAGTGTAGCCTTCGCGGATGGTTGAAGAATAGTTGCCGTCCACGTCATAGACCGGGATGTCCGGGATGGTGGTGAGGGAGTAGTAGATGAGTCCCTCCTGGGAGTCGGCAAGTTTAAGGTCGTCCTTTGTGACTGCGTAGGTTGCGCTCACTCCGAGTTTGAACCACTCCTTGAGTTGGGCGTCGATGTTGGTGCGGAAGGAGTAGCGGTTGAAGTTCGAGCCGATGATTGTTCCCTCCTGGTCCATATAGGATCCGGAAACATAGTACTGAACCTTTTCCGTACCGCCCTGTGCGCTGACCTGATGCTGGTGCTGGAGCGCCGTGCGGAAAATCTCGTCCTGCCAGTCGGTTCCCTTTCCGAGAAGCTCAGGGGAAGCGTAGTAGGCGTTGGACTCGTAGATGTCGCCTTCCTCCACCATTTCATTGTAGTACTGGGCATATTCGCGCAGGTTCATCATATCCAGCCTCTTGGTCTGGCGTGAAACCGCGAACATTCCGTCGTAGGAGAACTTCGCCTCGCCGGCCTTACCGTGCTTGGTGGTGATGAGGACTACGCCGTTCGCGCCCTGGGCACCGTAGATTGCAGTTGCGGAAGCGTCCTTGAGGATTTCCATACTGACGATGTCGGCAGGGTTGATTGTGGAAAGAGGAGAGATGGTGGAAACCGTACCGTTGCCGAGCGCATCTCCGAGACCGAAGTCCGATCCCTTGTTTCCTCCGCCCTGAACTATCACTCCGTCAATGACATACAGAGGTTCTGCGTTGGCGTTGATGGTCGCCTGACCCCTGACGCGGATGGAAGATGATGAACCCGGAGCACCTGAAGTCGTGACTGCGGTGACACCGGCTGCACGGCCCTGAAGGCTCTGGTCGAGGGATGAAATGATTGAGCCCTTGAGGTCCTCTTCCTTCATTGAGACGGAAGCTCCCGCGAGGTCGCTCTTTTTCATAGTACCGTAACCCACGACAACGACCTCGTCAAGAAGCTGAGAGTCTTCCTTGAGGAGGATTGTGAAGGTGGTCTGGTCTCCCACAGGGATGGCCTGAGTGACATAGCCGATTGACGAGATTTCGATCACCGCGCCCTTTGCCACTGAAAGGGTGAAATGACCGTCAATGTCAGTCGTAGTACCGTTGGAAGTGCCTTGTTCAATGACACCGGCGCCGATTACCGGACCGGCCTGGTCGCTCACCGTTCCCGAAACGGAAACCCTCTGAGCAAACGCGCCAACGCTTACTAGAAGCATCAGCAGGCACGAAAGCAGTTTACTTTTCATACTGTTGAGTGTTGTTAAACATATATTGGTTATTAAGTATTTTCGGTAGTGTCGTGTGTGGTTTTCGGGGTACACTTCAACGGATGCAAAGTTACGGGGTCTAGGCCGCGCAAACAAATACTATTTTGTCCAATTATACCGCATTTTCATATTTTTTCGTGCTGAGCGCGGCCTCAGGGGTATGGAGCGGGGGTGTCCTTGTGAGGGATTATGTCAAAACATTTGGGATATGATACTTTTTTGTCCAATACTTATATCTTTATTCTATACCTATTTATATTAAATAAAAACATCCTATTTTTGTCGTGTGCACGGCTGCGCCGTGCCGTGGCGACCAGGCTTTAATAATACCACATAAGATATGAAAAGGACACTGAAACTCGCAGCTTTGGCGGCGCTTTCGCTCTCCGCTGTCTGCTCCTGCTCCGACCCCACCTCCCTCACCGTCGAATACCCCGGCGGAAAAACCCGGGTGGAGGTCTATTCCGACAACATTCTCCGCGTAACCTCCGTCCCTTCGGGCGAGAGGTTTACCGACGGGAAGTCCCTTATGGCGCTCCCGCGCGGGAAAAAGGTAAAGGCCGAGATTGTGAAGGGGGACTCCGTTGCGTCCATTTCCGCTCCGGGAATCCGGGCTGAAGTGCGTCTGAGCGACGGCGCCGTGAGATTTTTCCGCCCGGACGGCACACTTCTCACCGCGGAAGAGAGCCGCAGTTTCACTCCGATTGAAGTGGACGGCGACAGGGCCTGGACCGTTTCCCAGAGCTTCTCCTCCCCTGCTGACGAAGCGTTTTTCGGCCTTGGACAGCACCAGGCGGACGAATGGAACTACAAGGGACGCAACGAGGAACTCTATCAGTACAACACGAAAATTTCCCTTCCGTTTGTGGTCTCATCCCGCGAGTACGGACTTCTTTGGGACAGCAACAGTTTCTGCCGCTGGGGCGACCCGAGACCATACGCCCAGATAGGCGAAGTCTTCACTCTTTTCGACCGCGAAGGAAATGAGGGCGCGCTCTCTGGCACCTACACCGCAGCTGACGGCTCCCGCCTTGTGCGCCGGGAGACTGCCCTCGCGCAGGAATTTCTCGAAACCCCTAAGTGCGACCGGGTGCGCAACGCCCCGGATTTCCCTTTTAACGGCTCTTCCGTTCTCTTCGAGGGCGAGATTGAGCCGCACGAGAGCGGACTTTTCCACTTTTACATCTACTACGCGGGCTACACGAAAGTCTTCATCGACGGCGAGCAGGTGACGCCCGAAATATGGCGCACGGCCTGGAACCCCAACGGAAGGAAGTTCGCCGTGAATCTTGAGAAGGGCCGCAGAGTGCCGCTTCGGATTGAATGGAAGCCTGACGGGGATGTCTCCTACTGCGGACTCAGAGTCCTGAGCCCTGTGGGCGAGAAAGAAAGCCAGCAGATGCGCTGGTGGGGAGAAATGCAGAGGCAGATTGACTACTATCTCATTGCAGGAGGGAACATTGACGGAGTCATCGGAGGCTACCGCACCATCACCGGCAAGGCCCCACTGATGCCGCGCTGGGCGATGGGCTACTGGCAGAGCCGCGAAAGGTTCGCAACTCAGGAGGAAACTCTCTCAACCCTTCGTGAAATGCGCGCAAAGGGCATCCCTGTGGACAACATTGTGCAGGACTGGAGGTACTGGAAGGACGGAGAGTGGGGCAGCCACGAGTTCGACCCTGCCCGCTACCCTTCCCCTAAGGAGATGGTGGACACAATCCACGCCCTCGGAGCGCGATATATGGTTTCGGTCTGGCCGAAGTTCTACACTTCCACGGAGCATTTCAAGGAGCTGGACTCCCACGGATGGATGTACCGCCGGGCTGTGGTGGACAGTGTCGCGGACTGGCTGGGCTATCAGCAGTCCTTCTATGACGCCTACTCCCCTGGCGCCCGGAAACTGTTCTGGAAGCAGATGAAAGAGCATCTTTACGGGCTCGGAGTGGATTCGTGGTGGATGGACGCAAGCGAGCCGAATATCCACGAATGCACGGACATGGACTACCGCAAGGCCCTCTGCGGCCCGACAGCCCTCGGAAGCTCGACGGAGTATTTCAACGCCTACTCCCTTATGAACGCCCGGGCAATCTGGGAAGGACAGATGGCGGAGGACCCGGACAGAAGGGTCTATCTTCTCACCCGCAGCGGCTTCCCGGGCCTTCAGAGGTACGGAGCCTGCTCGTGGAGCGGGGACATCGGCACAAGGTGGGAGGATATGAAGGCGCAGATCAGCGCCGGACTCAACTACTCCCTCTCCGGCATCCCGTTCTGGACCCAGGACATCGGAGGATTCAGCGTGGAGAACCGCTATATGGCGGCCCAGTCGCTTTATGAAAGCACGGGGAAGGTGAACGAGGACCTCAGGGAATGGCGCGAGCTTCAGACCCGCTGGCACGAGTGGGGAGCATTCTGCCCTCTCTACAGGGTGCACGGGCAGTGGCCGCTCAGGGAGCCGCAGAATCTCGCACCGGAAGGTGACCCGACCTACGAGGCCATTCTCGCTGCGGACCGCCTGCGCTACAGTCTGCTTCCATACATCTACACGATGGCCTCCCGCGCCCATTTCGAGGACTACACCCTTATGAGGGCCCTGGTGATGGATTTCACCTCCGACCCGAAGGCAGTGGAGACGAGCGACGAGTTTATGTTCGGTGACGCCATTCTTGTCTGCCCGGTCTATGAGTACGGAGCCCGCAGCCGCAAGGTCTATCTTCCTGAAGGCCTGTGGTATGACTGGCACACTCTCACCCCTCTCGAGGGCGGCAGAACCCTTGAAGCTCCGGCGCCATACGAAAGGATCCCTCTCTACGCCCGCGCAGGGCAGATTGTTCCTCTCGGCCCGGACATCCAGTACACGGCTCAGGACAAGGGCGACTATCTCCGCCTCCGCATTTTCGCCGGCGCCCACGCCCGCTACACTCTCTACGAGGACGACGGGGTGAGCAACGGCTACACCCGCGGCGAGTTCTCCCGCATCTCTTTTGACTGGAACGACGCCGAGGGGCTTCTGGTGGTAGGAAATCGCGAAGGCACTTTCCCGGGAATGTCCGAGGCCAAGCGCATCGACATAGAGGTCGTGAGCCCGGAAGGAGTACGCCGCGCCACCGTCTCCCGCTACGAGGGCACCCGTCTCGAAGTCCGGCTTTAGCCTCCGAGTGCCGTTTTATGGAAGTAGAATCGGCGATTTTTCGCGATTTATGGAAGTAGAAATTGGCAAAATGCCCGATTTATGGAAATAGATTTGGAGAAATTTGCCGGTTTATGGAAATAGGGTGCGCTCCGGAAGGAGACAATGAGCAAAGAGAAGAGAGTGACCGGGAGCCTTTCGGCTTGGTCACTCTCTTTTGTTATTGATTCTGCTTTCCTATGCAGGTACACGCAAGAAATGCAAATCTAATGTTATGAATCCTATTCGTACACGACGACTATCTTGGTAAATTTGAATGAACCTGTTATAGTAAGTACAACAGAATTTGCTGTTGAATCTGTCGCGCAAGTCCATTTCTTATTATTATCATTGACTGTCCCTGAATCGGCGGCCATTTTCTTTTCGACCCAAGTCGTAGTACCTTGGCTAAAATCAATTGATGTGATTTTCTTGCCAGAAGGGGCCGTAATAGTGAGCGTACTTTTGTTATACATACGCAAGTTTGTGCCGTTTTTATAATATTTCGGAGCATTCTGCCCAGAAACTTTAGTATATTTAATAGAGACTCCATCTACGGTATCAGTAACATCAGAAAGATCTTTATTGTCGGTCACAGTACTATAGAGTTGGGAATAGTCGAATATGACAGAAGTACCTGTGACAGGAGCCACATACGAACTCTTCTGCTTGACGGTCACAACAACTTCCAAATCATTATTGTCTGAGCAGTAGAAGTAGATTTTACCGAGTTCTATCGTTCCCTCCTCTGAGGCATTCGCCGAAGTCGCCGTGACTGTCACGCCCTGCTTGCTGCCGTCTGCCCAGGTGTAGGAGTCCGGAGTGAAAGAGAACTTGGAATCCGCCGTAGATACCGCAGTCCAGTCGAAATCGCTATAGAAGTTAAAACCGGACTTTGAGCCGGATGTGGAATCAAGGATAATTTCTTCCGATGCTGCGTTGAACTGGCCGGCCTTCTGCGACACTTTGACTTCCTTCACGAGAGAGCCGTATGTCAGAGTGATCTTGCCTTCGCGGGCCGATGTAGAGACATTCTTTGACACAGCATACATTATTGTGCCGTCGCTTTCGATTACTTCCGACACAACGGTTCCGTCACACGCCACGCTCACCGTAGTGCCGGAAATTGGATTTTCAATAGTGTAGTCCAGAGTCGCGCCATCTGCTCCGCGGGCAGATACCCCCGTCACATCCGAAACGCTGATGGAGGTTGCTGCCTGCCCTTTGGCATAGGCGACAGTAGCAGTGCTGATTTTTACATTATTGGATGCGGTAAACGTTACTGCCTGATTCTGACCGGTCCAAACACCATTGCTATATTCGCCTGTGCTGGCGGCAATATCAGTAGTGGAAGTGCCCGTAAATGTTATTGCTTTGATTACATAGTCATCCGGAGCCGCAAATTTAAATGTGCCATTTTTGTAGACGCGAAAATCACAGACATTCCCCTTACTGGTATAAATTCTTGTACTTGAGGAACCGCTCGTAGTCGTCAAGGTTATATCTCCTTTAACTGCAGATGTTATATTCTGATACTTTTCAGCATCCGGTTTCGTTATGCCAAGGCTCTCAGGATCAGTAAAGTCAAAGGTGACCGAACTTTGCGCCTTGTCACAGTTAAAGGACAGAGTCTTGATGTGACCTGCAGAGAATGTGAGGTCGCTTCCAAGCGTAGCGGTTTTCTCGTAGCCATTTACTGCCATTTTAAGTTCAGAACCGGATTTGGCTGTGAACGGTTTTACTGCAATATAGAAGTCCGCACTTGCGCCGTTTGAAATGGAAGCGCCGTTTGAAACAGTCAATGTAGCTGTGTTGGAAACATACTTTGAACCGCTTGCTGTATAAGCGACAGGAGAAGATGCAAAATCTATATAATAGGTTCCGACGATGTCTTCAGTGGCGGTGAAGGCCACACTGCCGACAGTGAGTTCGGACCCGCTGTTGTTGGTCACTCTCACACAGACAACTGAAGCAAGCTGATTCATTACAATTGCAGGCGACTCTGACGCAGCAACTCCTTTTGCAACACCGTAAAGAGGGCAAGCCTTGCCACAGAGGTGAGTCTGGCTGTCGTTGCCGGCCTGAGTCTGAGAAGTTCCGCCCACCGTTACGTAGCCGGCAGAAGTATTCTTTGGAGTCGTGATTTGAGAAACATACGGGTAGAACACATACCAGTCGTAGGACTCTTCTGAAAGAGTGCCGGCGAGAGTGCCTGTGAACCTTCCGGTCTCAGTGTCGTCCACAGTGAACGAACCGTCACTGGTGTAGGTCGTAGCATCCTTGACTGCGTGGAACACATTGATGGCATCGCCTGCGACCCATTTGGTGTCAAGGCCGTCATTGGATGTCCTAGTGTCAGCAGTCAGGGCAATAATGGTGAAATTCGGTCCGGTGACCGAAGGGGCTTCTTCAATCTGCGCTTTCTGGCAGTTGGTGAGGGTCAGAGCAGCCAACACAAGACCCATAGAAACGAAATACTTTTTCATTTTTCTCTGGATTTTGAGGTTAGAATGTTACAGTGTCACCTTCATCGGTGTCCCACACCCAACGGTTAACAGTGAATTTGCCGCTCTGCGCAAAGCCGCACTCGGCTGAGGCTGTCTCGACGCTGAGAAGAGGAGCCTCGTAGTTTGTTTTCTGTTCCATTTGCATAGTTTATTGGTTTATAATTGCTTACCACGTACACTAGGGGCAAAGGTACACAGAATTTGGCGATTTACAAGAGGTAATGTCGAATTTCCTGGGAAATATGCCGCGGAGGGGCTCCCCTCGCCTTTTAGTCGAGGTAGAGCCAGTTGAGGTCCACGCGTCCGCTGCGGAGCTGAAGACGGATTGTGTGCTTTCCTTTTGTCAGCGTCAAGTCTTCAATCCATTTGCATTTCCCCTCCGGGGTCTTTTCAAACTCAACCACCTGCTGATCCCCTCCGTCAACGGTAAGAACCATCTTGCCGCCGAGAAGCTCAGAGGTGTAACGGGCCGCGAGGGCGTAGGTGCCGTCCTCCGAGACTTCCACCTGATACTCGGCCCAGGCGCCCTCCACATTGCAGAGGACCATCAGATCTCCGAAGACATCGGTGCACGGGCGCACCTTGAAGACCTCGTTCCAACCGGACTGGATGCCTGACATATTGTGGGCCACATAGTGTGCGGCAGGGATAGGCTCGTGGCGGGTGTACCAGCAGTTCTTGTCGAAAGACGAGAAATTCACATACAGCTTGCCGAGCGGAGTGAGAGCGGGAGCCTTCGTGTCGGTGTTGAGAAGGGAGATTGCCGCCCAGCTTCCGGAGCCGCGGGTCATAAACCAGCTGTAACCATCAACGCTCGTGTCGCTTTCGAGCATATTCAGAACATCGGACATAAAGGAAATCTGGTCGGATTCGCTGTTGGTGATGCTGCCGTTGGCGTGGCAGAACTCGGTCATAAAGACGGGCTTCCCGTACTTGTCGAAGCGGCGAATCATACTCCTCATCGCGGCGGCAGACGGCATATAGCAGTGAAGAGCAATGGCGTCGAACGCGTCGCTGCCGATGCCGTCGCAGGCGATGAACTCGTCCAGCCAGACAACAGGGTCGCTGTAGCCGGAAAGGGTGCCGTAGTTAAGGGCCGGCGAAGCGAGGCTCATTCCGACGCTCTTTGAGAAGGCGCGGAGCTCAGGCCAGGTCTTGGCGGCCACCGAAGGGACCATATTCGCCTGGTCGGTGAGGTTCGGCTCGTTGTAGCCCAGAATCCATCCTGTAGCGGGATAGTCGTTCTTGAGGCGGGTGATGTTGTCCTTGTTGAGCCCTGCGTTCCAGACCATCGGGTAGAAGGCGAGGCCTGAGGCGTACATCTCGGAAGCGAAAGCAGGGTAGTTGTGCGACCAGTTGTAGTCCCAGCTGACGCCCTCTCCGAGAAGAGTCGCGTCGGAAGCCATCTGGAAGTTGCCGGCAACTCCCCTCTTGGCGCTTTTGGCCTGCCTGGTCGGGATGGAAGAGACATTGAAGTCCGCCTGATGGCCCGTCGGGTCAAGGGAGCCGATTGCGGATGAGGTGTTGAAATCAAGGATGGCGCAGTAGCCCGTCATCTCCACGACGGCGACTGCACAGTAGTCCACCCCCATCTCCAGATTGCTCACGCTGAGCCTGTGCTCCCCGGTTGCATATTCCGCGTCCCTGGGAATGCGTGATGCACGGTAATCCGCCTTCGGGGTGACATAGAGGCAGTACTCGGTGTCGGAGTCGGACGGGGTGGCAAGGACGGTTGCGCTCGTGGGGCCGAGAGACGAAAGTGAGACATTTATGCTGAAGCCGTCCCCCGCAGGAGCGGTTTGACACGAAAAGAGTGCAATAAGGCCTGCAAGAGAAGAGAGTCTGAAGATGTTTTTCATTTTAAGGACTTTTTCAATTAAAAGAGGTTGACCCGAAAGTCAACCTCTGATTCAAGATGTAAGAGGTTGAATAAAAAGATGGGATACAAGGCTTGCGACGACGCCAAATACCGGAGCAACCTGTTGGTTGTGAGGATTTTGGCTAGGAGCGTAACGCAGTAGACCGCTTTTTATTCAGCCTCGCCGACTATTTTGCTTTCTTGTAGAAGAATACAGCGTCGAGGTCAAGCGTAGCGGCTGCGACATCAGTTCCCTGAGTAAAAGCGACAATATTGCCGACTGCAGAACTGTTGTACTTCTCACCTGCCATAAACACTGCCATTGGGATTTCAATTTCGTGCCACTCGCCGTCTCTCTTGAAGCCATAGAGGGTGTTTTCGTCTCCGATGACAACGCCTGTACCCTCTCGAACAGTGACAGTGTAGCCGCCCTTGTCAGTTGACTTCATCGCGAAATGGAAAGTGTAGTCAGAAGTAAGGCTGTTGAGAACTGCAAGACGCTTTGCGGACTCAGCCTTCTCCTCGTCGGTAAGACCGGCATCAAGACGGTAGCAGTAGCCGAACCAGTTCATACCGTAAGCGGCAGTCTTGGAGATGCACAACCAGTCTTCAACGACTCCGTATGAGTTAGGACCTGATGCTGTGCCCCACTGTGTATACTTAGGACCGTCACCCCAGTCGTCGATGAAGATTGTTCCTGTATTAGGGTCGCCGTAGGCTCCGTCAGAAGGCATATAGTAGGAAATCTTGCTTGAGATGCTGTTGCGGGTGGTCTCGTCCATAGCGATGATGACATAGTCGCTTCCCTGAAGGCTCTCGTATGTCTTGGTAGCCTTGTCGGTCACGAATTCCTTGGTCTTGAAGCCGGCTGAAGCTGTGTAAACGGCAGCGATGTACTCGGTGTCGGACTTGAGGGAAGTGAACTCCTCGGTTGCGTTGCCCTTGAGGGTCTTTGCGTCCTCAGGAACGGCCTCTTTGTAAGAAGCGCTCTCGACAACCCAGAGCTGATACTCAGTGGCCTTGTCGGTCACCTCGACAGAAACTGTTGCACTGTTCTCGGTAGGGGTCACCTTGATGGTGCAGGCGAATTTTGCATCCTCTCCGCTCTTCTTGCAGGAAGCGAAGGAAAGAATTGTCGCTGCGCAAAGCAGCATTGAAATGATCTTTTTCATAATTTGTAAAAAATGTGGTTTATAAATGTTTATAAAGTTTCAATTAAGGGGGCCTTCGGGGGATATACGATCCAGGTCGAACTAATCAGGGGGGCCTTTGGAGGCATAGCCCAGCGACCGGCTAATATCCCGGGTTCTGCTCCAGACCCGCGAGCCGCACTTCCTCCTGCGGGATAGGCATCAGGGCGTGGTAGTCCTGGAACTCGCACATATCGTCGCCGTCAAGAAGCTCGAAATGGGTCTTGTCGATGGTGGAGATGAACGGATATTCGGTCTTGAGGGAGTCCCAGCGGGAGATGCGGAACTTCTCCCTGTAGGCGTTCATCGTCTCCTTCACGATTCCCCAGCGGCAGAGGTCGAACCAGCGGTGTCCCTCCATCGCGAGTTCCACCCTTCTTTCGTGGCGAAGGGCCTCGCGGGTGGCCTCAACCTCAGGGAGGGAGGCGCTTGCGCGGTGGCGGATTTCGTTGATATAAGTCTTCGCCGTGGAGAGGTCAGTTCCGCTCTCGATTGCAGCTTCGGCATACATAAGGAGAACGTCGGCATAGCGGATTTCCTTCCAGTTGAGCCCTGCGCGTGAGGCGTGGCTGAGGTCGGGAAGGTCGAACCGGAGCCCTTTGGCCGTAGCCTCGGCTGAGGCCGGATAGGTCTCCATCTGGTACTTGCGGTTGTAGAAGTAGTCGGCGTAGTGGATTTCCGCGGTCTCGTTCTCAACCTCCGACGGGAGCTGCTCGAGGATGGTCCAGTCCCTTCTCGGGTCTCCGCTCTCGAACTCGGCGTAGAGATCCCAGGTCGGACGGTCATATCCCCAGCCGGAAACTCCTCCCACAAGGGCTGAGCGCGGTCTCATCATAATCTGGGTGAAGGTGCCGCGGGTGTAGCCGAATCCGCCGTAGTCCGAATACATATCGGTGACATAGTTGATTTCAAACACGGACTCCTCGCTCCATTCGTTCTCAAGAAGGAACTGGGAGAAATAGTCGGGGACGAGGCTGTACTCTTTGGATGCGATGAGCGTCTTTCCCCATTTGAGCACCTCGGAGTTGTTCTTCCGGTAGAGGTTTACCTTCATAAGAAGGGCCTCGGCGGCGCCTTTGCTTGCCCTTCCAAGGTCATCCGCAGTGTACTCGCTCTGAAGCGGGAGCACACCCTCGGCGGCCTCGAGGTCGGAGATAATCTGCGCGTAAACTTCGTCTGCAGTTGATCTTTGCATTTTCCAGTTTTCGGAGTTTACAACCGGGCTCAGCGGCATAGGCACGCCCCCGAAAAGACGGACAAGACGGAAGTAGTAGAATGCGCGGAGGAACCGGGCCTCGCCGAGGAACTGCGCGCGGTCGGTTTCGGTCATATCCTCGGGAAGCTCCATAGCCGCGATGGACTCCAGAGCCTGGTTGCAGCGGGAAATGCCGATGAACTGGGCGTTGTAGTAGGACTCGAGAACTCCGTTGCTGGAAACCACCTGGAACTTGCAGATGTCGTAGGCGTCGGACATATCCTTGAGGTACTCCCCGCCCTTGATTGCGTCGTCAGAAGCCACATCGCCGATGAGCCACTCGTTGCAGTAGGTGCCGCCGAGATTCCAGGTCATCGGGACATAGCAGCCCACGACGGCCTGCTTTGCCGCATCCTTAGAGATGAAGAAGTCGCTCAGCTTGGACTCGTTCGGCTGCGGAGCCTTGAGCCAGTCGTTGCAGGAAGTAAGGCAGGCGGCCAGAGCCAGAGCGCATATTGAGAATTTTATTGCTTTCATCGTTTAGTCCTCCTTAGAAATTAAGTGATGTACCGAAGAGGAATGTGCGTGACTGCGGGTAGTTTCCCCAGTCCACTCCGCCGCCCACTTCAGGGTCATAGCCGCTGTACTTGGTGAGGGTGAGAAGGTTGTTCGCGCTGACATAGAATCTCCAGGAAGAGACGTGGAACTTCTTCGTGAAGCTGTTCGGAAGGGTGTAGCCGATCTGGAGGTTCTTCACCCTGAGGTAGGAGCCGTCCTCGACGAAGCGGGAGGAAGCGTCACGGTTGCGTGAGGAGCCTGCCGGATTCGGGATGATGCCGTCGGTGGAAGTCGCTGTCCAGACATTGCGCATAGAGGTGCTGAGGGTTGCCTGGCGGCCGTCGCCCTCGGTCTGGCGGCGGAGAGCGTTATAAATCTTGTTGCCGTACACTCCCTGGAGGAACATAGAGAAGTCGATGCCTTTCCAGCCCATGGTGAGGTTCAGACCGTAGGAGAGCCACGGGAACGGGTTGCCGATGTTCACCATATCGTTGGTGTCGATGACTCCGTCGCCGTTCTGGTCCTTGTAGCGGGCGTCTCCGGCGTGCTCGGTGACGCTCTTCACGCCCCACTGATGCTCCACAGCTTCCTGGTCGCTCTGATATATGCCTTCATATTCCCAGCCCCAGAGGCTGTAGAGAGGGAGTCCCTCGTCGCACATTGTGTAGCTGCCCTGCACCCTTTCGCCTCCGTTGAGGTGGGTGAGGCGGTTGCGCACGAAGGAGAGGTTGCCGTTGATGTCGTAGTGGAAGTCGCCCACAGCGTTGGCGTGGCCGAGGGTTATCTCTATACCCTTGTTGCTCACGGTTCCGACGTTCATCGTGCTGGAGTAGAGGTTGCCGACAACGGCAGGGGCCTTCACAGAAAGGAGCATATCGTAGGTGTTGCGGATGTAGGCGTCGATGTTTCCGTAGAGTTTGCTGTTCCAGAAGCCGAAGTCGAGTCCGAGGTTGAACTGCTCGGTGTATTCCCATTTTCCGCCGGTGTTGACGTAGGTGATGACTGCGGCGCCCGGGGTGTAGGACGACGACCAGTCTCCGGTGGTGTTGCCGAGAGGGTAGCTGACGAAGGTTATGCCCTGCTGGATGGACTGGGTGAACGCTCCGTCGCTGACTTTGTCATTACCGATCTGTCCCCAACTGAGGCGCAGCTTGAGGTTGTCCACCGTCCCCTTGGTGTTTTCCATCCAGTGCTCCTGGGAAATTCGCCAACCCAGAGCCACTGAAGGGAAGAATCCCCAGGTGTTGTTCGGGAACTTTGAGGAACCGTCGGCGCGGAAATTCGCGGTGATGAGGTAGCGGTTGTCGTAGGCGTAGAACACGCGGCCGAGGAAGGAGAGGCGGCGGGTCCTGGAGACGGAGTCGCTGGAGTTCTTGTCCTCGGTGGTGTTTGAGACATACCACCTGTTAGGGTCGGTCACAAGGAGGGTCGAGCCGCTGCCGCTCAGGCCATAGCTCCGGTATTCCTCCGTTGTCTGACCCACCATCACGGACACATCGTGCTTTCCGCCGAAGGTCTTCGCGAAGGTGAGGGTGTTCTCATAGAACATCTCGGTGCTGTTGCCCATAGAGGCGGAGACGGAGTTCTTGGTGTTGGAGTCGTAGTCGGAGAAGTGGTATTTCTCGCGGTATGAACGGTTGGTGTAGGAGTAGCGGTTCATACTTACGCTGGACTTGAAGGTGAGCCACTCCCACGGTTTGATTTCGAGATAGACGTTACCCAGGAGCCTCTCGTCGCTGTTGCTAGGATGTGAGGTTTCAATCTGGGTGAACGGGTTATAGACATTGGAGTAGTTGGTGGAGGCGGCGATTTTTCCGCTTATGTCCTCCCCGCTCTTGGAAAGGGTGCCCGCAGGATAGTGGGTAGGGTCCCACGGTGCCATTGAGATGGCCTGGAAGAGCACTCCGTTGTACTCGGCGTTGTTACCGAGCGAACGGGAACGGGAGGTGATGTAGGAGAGGTTGGTCCCGAGTTTGAGCCACTTGGTGATCTCGTAGGAGGCATTGGTGCGCAGGGTGAGACGGTTGTAGTAGGACTGCTTGATGGTTCCGTCCTGCGCGAAGTAACCTGCTGAAAGAGAGTACTTTATCTTGTCAGTTCCTCCGTCCACGCTTATGTGGTAGTTCTGGATGGCGGCATTCTTGTTCTGAACTTCGCTCTGCCAGTCGGTTTCCTGGGTCTCGTAGCTGAAGGTCTCCGGGGTGGCGTAGTAGTCTCGGCCGAGGCGGTAGGTCTTGAGCCAGGAGGTGAATCCGCGCTTGAGTTCCTTGCGCTCCGCATCGGAATTGCCGATCTTGACCATCGTCTCCACGTACTCGTCCCTCTTCATAAGGTCGAGGGTCTTCCAGATGTTCTGCACGCCGCCGTAGCAGTCGAAGGAGACTTTCACCTTGCCCTCGCTTCCGCTCTTGGTGGTTATGATTATGACGCCGTTCGCGCCCCTGGATCCGTAGATGGCGGCTGAGGATGCGTCCTTGAGCACCTCCATTGAGGCTACATCGGCGGAGTTGAGGAAGCTGATGTCTTCGGTGATGACTCCGTCAACGACATAAATAGGGGCGGAGTTATTCACGGTGCCGATGCCTCGGATGCGCACCTGGGCTGCCTGACCCGGCTGTCCGGACTGGGCGTTCACGGTGACTCCGGCAACCCTTCCCTGCATCGCCTGGTCGACTGTTGCGACCGGGGCGACTTTGAGTTCGTCAGCCGTGATGGAGGAGACCGCACCTGTCACGTCGCTTCGCTTGGTGGTACCGTAACCGATGGCGACCACAGCGTCAAGCGAGATGGCGTCGGTTTCGAGAGCGACGTTGAGATTGGAGCGGCTTTCGTTTACCGTGACTGTTTTTGAGATGTAGCCGAGGCAGGAGTATTCGAGAACGGTGCCCGGTGCGACGCTGATTTCGTAGGAGCCGTCCGTCTGGGTCATCACCGCGAGGTTGGCGCCCTTTGCGACAACGGCCGCATAGTCAATCGGCAGTTTTGTGGTGGCGTCGGTGACAAAGCCCCGGATTTTTACGCTCTGGGCCGAGGCGCAGTAGTTCTGCCCCCCCCAACAACTGATAATCAGCGAGATAAGGCCGATTATTAACGCGTACCTTTTCATTTCCATTTGTTTTAGTGTCTTTAATCGCTCCGAAGAGAGCCTTGTGGCGTCAGTCCCTGCGAAGTTTCCTCCTCACGAACGAAGAATCCCCGGGGGTCTTCGGAATGTGAAGGCAAAAATAGCACATTAACCCCCAATGCCGAGCACATATTTATAAAAAAGTAAACTCACAAAAATACACACCATTGAGTATCAATGCGTTGCAAAATAAAATTTCCTGCTTCAAAATTCTTGAGCAGGAAAGCGAAAGAGGGATCCAAATAAGATAATGCGACTCTTAGTCCAGATAGAGCCAGTTGAGATTGACGCTTCCGCTCTGATGGCTTAGGCGGAGAGTGTGCTGACCTTTGCTGAGCTTCAGGCCCTCAATCCATTTGCAACCCCATTCGGAGGATGCGGGGAGTTCAACGGTCTGAGCCTCGCCGCCGTCAATGCTGAGGGACAGCTTCGCTCCGTCGCCGCTGTAGCGGGCTGCGAGGGCGTAGGTGCCGTCGGAGCTCACCTCAACCTGATATTCCATCCAGGCCTGAGGTGTGTCGCACACGACCATAAGGTTTCCGAAGGCGTCGGTGCAAGGGCGAACCTTGAACACTTCGCTCCACCCGGTCGTTGTCCCCGAGAGATTGTTCGCTGCATAATGCGCGGCAGGGATAGGTTCACCCGGGACATAGCGGCAGTTCTTGTCGAAAGAGGAGAAATTCACATAGAGCTTTCCGAGGTCCGTGAGGGCCGGCTTCTTCGGGTCGTCGTTAAGGAGCGAAATCGCCGCCCAGTTGCCCTCGGCACGGGTCATATACCAGCTGTAGCCCCCGACGGAGGAGTCGCTTTCGAGAAGGTTCAGCGCATCGGACATAAAGGCGAGCTGCTTCTCGGCGTCGTTTGTTATGGTGAGAGTGAAGTGGCAGAACTCGGTGACAAAGAGAGGTTTGCCGTATTTGTCGAAGCGGCGCAGCATTTCCCGCATCTGCTCTGCCGTAGGCTTGTAGCAGTGGAGCGCCACAGCGTCGAATGCACCGGAGCCCACTCCGTCGCAGGCGATAAACTCGTCCAGCCACTCCACAGGGTCATCTTTTCCGGAGGCGGTGCCGTCAATGAGGGAAGGCGAGGTGAGGCTCATTCCGAGGCTTTTTGTGAAAGTGCGGAGTTCCGGCCACGAGGCAGCGGCGCCTGAAGGCGTCATTTCAGCCGAAGAGGAGTTGTTCGGCTCGTTGTAGCCGAATACCCAGTCGGCAGAAGGGAAATTCTTCTTGATGTCGGTGAGGTCGGACTTGCTCAGCTCGGCCGTAGCCACCATCGGGTAGAAGGTCACTCCGCCCGCGATGAGGCTCTGCGCACTGGCTGGATAAGCGTGAGTCCCGTCAACGTTCCAGCTCACGCCCTTTCCGAGAAGGGCGGGGTCAAGGGATGCCCCCATCGAACCATACACGCCCCTTTTGGCGCTACGGCTCTGCTTCATCGGGATGGAGATTATGTTGAAATCCTCCGGATGCCCCGCAGGGTCAAGCGAGCCGACTGCGGAGGAGGTGTTGAATTCGAGAATGGCGGAATATCCGCTCGAAAGAGCGGCAACCGCATAGTAGTCCACCTCCGGGTCCAGTCCGGTGGAAGTCAGTTTGTACTGTCCGATGACCGTCTCGGCGTCCTCCGGAATGACGGAAGACTTGTAATCGGCCTTAGGAACGACATAGAAGCGGTACTCGGTCTCCGAATCCGAAGGGGTGGCCACAACCGTGGCCGAAGTGGGTCCGAGAACGGAAAGGGTAAGCTTTATGCTGAATCCGCTCTTTGACGGACCGGCCGAATCGGTGCAGGAAGAAAGCGAGATAATTGTCAGAAGGCAAACAAGTTGTGAAATAATCTTTTTCATAATCCGCAAAGATACAACTTATTAAAATATGTTCCTCAAAAACCTTAACTTTGCCGCACAAAAAATAGACATAGATGAAAATTGGGAATATAGACTTGGGGGAGAAGCCGCTGCTGCTGGCGCCGATGGAGGATGTGACAGATCCGTCTTTCAGGTGGGTCTGCAAGGAATATGGGGCGGATATGATGTACACAG
>CAYNDY010000009.1:0-21402 GCA_964396105.1 uncultured Muribaculaceae bacterium | reverse complement strand
ACCCCAAGTATTGCGCCAAAGCACCGTTCCCATACTCTGTTTCGACACTCCGACTGCGTGGTACTGCCCCACCCCGGCCGAATATGTGGAAGAGTCATCCACGAGATAGCCTGAAGAGGTGTCGGTCGTCGCACCGATGAACACGCGTGAAGAGCACTGGGAGCGGACGGCCGCGTGACCGCGGTTGCCTCCGAAAGTGATGTCGTAGGCTGACACATTGGCGCACCAGATGAGCGAACTTGCCTCGCTCACGCTCTCAAACCCCACCCTTCTCATCCAGGAGTTCACAAGACGGGTGAAATTGATCGGTTTGTAGGCTCCGTCATCCTGCCAGCTGCCGTGGTGAACGAAGTCCGCCTTGGCGTTTCCCTTGAAGGTAAGGTCTTCCACGCCGACATTTTCATAGTGCGGGTAGGAGTCAAGCCTCCAGTTGTAGCCGCTGGTGTTGGTGTTCGCCGTGTACTGCAGGTCCACTTCGTGCATAATCGGTTCATAGAAGGTCACCTTGTTCCCCGCGATGGACTTTATCTGATGGTAGTCGTAAACCTGCACGCCTGTTGAGACGATGTTGGTCATAGTGGAGAGTTCCGAGGATGTCGGAGAAGCGGCGCTGAGCTCTGAGGCGATGAAAGCGGGGTCGTTGTTCACAACAGTAAGGCACACCCAGTCGCCTTCGGAGAGGCCCGCGGCGGAGGAAACTTCCACGCTGAACGAGCCCTTCGCGGCATTGGCCGCGATGTCTGCAACTTTTGACAGGCCGCTGTTGTGCTTGAGTTCAATCATAGCGGGAGAGCTGTAGAGAACCGACGCATCGGTCGGCTGGTTCGGGTCCTGCATCACGAGCGTAGTCTTGTCGCGGCCCGCTCCCCTAAGGATGAAGTTCCCGGCGCGAATCTGGATGGTCTGGCTCGGGCTTTTCCCCGCAAGGGTCACGTCATCGTCAGCCGTATGGAGAATGAACTCCCCTTCCGGGAAATATACAATAGCATTCGCCCGGGCCTTGTGGTTGAAGCAGATCACATTGCTGGAATTCACCGTGTAGGTCACTCCGAGAGCAGCCTCAAGGCACTTCAGGAAAGCTTCCCTGTCGGACTTGCCGTCATTCGGAACAGCCCCGTAGTCGCAGACATTATAGACTTTATATCCCCAGCCGTCAGCCTCCGGCGGGGCGCTCTCGCCGTGATTGTAACCGGCATAGGAGAAGTCAAGAAGTCCGGAGCCGAGGTCGGAGAGGGTGAAAACAAGGCTCACGGTCTTGAGGCGTCCGTCCACGGAGACGACCGTTATGCCCAGCGTGTATTCTCCCGCTTCCCCGGAAGAGGGAGCCGAGACAACGAGTTTCCCGTCAGATATGACGGCCGCCCAGCCATCAGGGACTCTGAGAACAGCGTCAGAAACGCCGGATTCAGTGAGGTTGAAGGTAAGAGTCTTTCCGAGGAATATGGTGGCCTTGGGCTCATATCCCTCCACCGTGAATATGAAATCCTCAACGACATCCACGCTGAGAACCTGTCCGTCGGCAAGGGTAAAGACCATCTTCCCGGCCTCGGAGTCGTATTTAACATCGTTGAAGATGCTGCTTGAACTCTCCCCGGAAGAAGAAGGCGTCGCGCTCAGCGGCTTCCCGTCTTCGCCGAGAAGGCGGCTCCAGTTTTTCCCGCCGTCGGTGCTTATCAGCCAGAAGCCGAGGGAGTCCACCTTGAGCTGCGGAGTGATGCCATCTTCGGAAAGGGCCTGCGAAGCGCCCTCCAGACGCGAGAAGGTCTTCCCGCCGTCCGTCGAGACAATCCAGTAGCCTTCGGCGTCAATGCCGACAAGCGGTACAAGCGCCTTCGCCTCAAGTCCGTAAATTACATTAATCGTGGAGCCATCGTTGAGTGTGAGAGTATATCCGATGACTTTCGAACTGTCATCAAGGACCTCCTCGTATTTCTCAATCCAGACATCCTCCTCATAAAGTCGGCGCAGCGAGGTGGCGTTACTGTAGGCCTGCCCGGCAGACTTCTCCGCATCCGCGATGCGTGTTTCGAGAGAGTCAAGCCGCTCCTCAATCTTGGTGAGGCTGCAGGAAAGCGCCACGGTCCCGCTCAGGACGATGGCTGCAAGGGAGGCGAAGCGTCTCATAACCGAATATTTAAAGTTATACCTTTTCATTGTTATCTGCGGTTTGGGGCAAAGTTAAAAATTTAAGCCGGATATTATATCTTCCCGGCACCAGATGTCGTCGGACTCCTCCAGTTTTGCCTTCAGTTCCTTTAGGAGAGAGGCGAAAAGCTCAGGAGACTCCCTGTAATCCAGCGGGTGCATCTGATAGGGGTCAAGTCTGTCGTCGAAGATGGTTACGCTTTTAAGGCTTCTGTCCCTGTTGATTGCTATCTCCATCGTGTGGGAAGGGGTTCTTATGCCGCGGGCCACAGGGAAAAATCCCCTCACCTTCCCGTCAGGGCCGGTTTCTCCGTTGACATTTCTTAGATAGAGGACGGATGTCGGAGCGGAGCACTCTTCCCCGGTCTCCATCAGAAGCGGTGAAAGGTCCCGGCCCTCAGCGCTGCCCGGAACGGACTCGCGAAGTCCCGCCATAGAAAGCAGGGTCGGCATTATGTCAACGCTCGCAAAGAGAGTCGTATCGACGCGGTGGCGGATTTTCTCAGGGTAACGGATTATCATCGGAACATTGAACGACTCGGTGTAGATGGAATTCTTAGGGTCGGGAGTGGAGTGGCTGCACATAGTCTCGCCGTGATCGGAAGTGAACACGACGATGGTGTTTTTCTCCAGTCCGAGAGCCTTGAGTTCCTTCAGGATTCGTCCGAACTCACGGTCCACCGCCGTCACATTCGAGAAGTAGTACCTCACCGACGGAGCCTTGGAAAGCAGAGTGTCGGCATTCGGACGGACATACAACTGCCTGTAGGATTTGTCTTTATACAATGCATAGTCCTCCTCCAGACAGTCCTCGGGGCCGGAATATGGGCTGTGCGGAGGGTTGTAGGCGACAACAAGGAAAAACGGTGCGTCAGGGCGCCTCTCGCCGCTGCGGTTGCGGAGAAACTCCAGAGCCTTGTCCGTCTCGTGCTTCACCGAGAACTCGTGAGGGTCGTGGCGAACGCCGTCCGTGTCCCAGTAGTGCGGATTCTTGTGCTCGTCAAAAGTGCCGTAGGAGTACCACCAGTCGAAGCCGTGGCGCCTCTCGGGCGGGGTGTAGGCATCCCACTCCGGAACTGCGTCGCTCACATAATGCCCCGGATTGGCCGGGTCGTTTCTCGTCGGACAGTC
Source organism: uncultured Muribaculaceae bacterium (assembly GCA_964396105.1). Classification (GTDB taxonomy): domain Bacteria; phylum Bacteroidota; class Bacteroidia; order Bacteroidales; family UBA932; genus Cryptobacteroides. The sequence continues at coordinate 18,126 of CAYNDY010000009.1, read as the reverse complement.
GGCGTGGAGTTTTCCCACATAGCCGCAGCTGTAGCCCTCCGCCTTGAGGACATCGCTTATGCAGACGGCATCCTGCCTCAGGCTGCTCTCCGGCCGGTCAGACATACAGTTGAGCGTGACGCCGCTCCTCTCGGGGTACATTCCCGTGAGGAAAATGCCGCGGTAGGGGCTGCTCAGCGGGCAGTTGCTCATAGCCCTGGAGAGCACGACCCCCTCCGATGCGAAACCGTCAAGATTCGGAGTCTCGACCGGGTCTGCCGTCCAGCGTACGTATGGGTTATACTCATCTTCGTTCCAAAAGGCAAGCGCCTGATTCCGGAACTGGTCCGGGAATACATATATTATGTTGGGACGCGCACTCTGATTCCCGCCGCAGGACGAAGCTGCGAGAGCGGAGAGCGGGAGCAGCCCCAGTTTCATTTTCTCTAAAATCTTCATTTTTCTATCCTTTCGAGTCTTATTTCTTCAGTACGGGCCTCTCCGGTAGTGAAAAGGAGGCTTGTGCAGCCGTCCCCAAATGTCACCGCAACATCACTGCTTCCCTTTTCGGCAATTTTCCATAAGCCCTTGAGAGTCAAGGTGACATAAGTCGGGAGACAGTGGGAATCTATCCATTTGCGGCCATATACGCTGCGCTCGACTCTTTTTCCGTTCGCGTCATAAACCTCATCAGCTTCTCCGCGATAAAGTGCAAGGTCAGGGTTGCATACGCTAAGGGTCAGCGCGCCCTCCTCCGACGAGTACATTATCATAGACGGGGTGGACCTTAGAATGAGTGAATCCACAGCCCCCTGCTCAAAAACCGCGCAGCCCGTCACTCCGCTTTCCAGGTCCTTCACTATGTGGGCCCCGGAGTCTTTCCTCACGACAATATACGGTTTCGAGGCCTTCCACCCCCCTACTCTTTCCTCCGGCGCAAGGATGCCGACCATATACTCGTAGTCCTCTTTCATATATATGTCCCCCGCGACCGCTCCACGGCCTACGATGGTTCCGTGGCAGATGTACGCCTTTTCAAAGAGGCCTTCGGTCGGGGCGTCCGTCTCCTCGTGGAGCGAGTGCTGAAGGGCACGGGAAATCCTCACGCGGGCATTTCTAACAAGGTAGGAGTTGCCGAGTCGGTCCTTCAGGACAACAAGCGGCGAATCCGTCTCTTTGGAATAATTCAGCGAAGATACATCTTCCCCGTCCACCCCTGTAGGGGTCTCGGCAGTAATGGTGTTCTGGAAAAGAGTCGTATGAAGTTCGGAGCCCGGGAGAGCGTTTTCAAGGTCGGAACCGAGAGCCACCACCCTGTCCCCGAAAGCGAAGAAAGACTTTCTCGCCCGCAGGCTTCCGTTGTATTTGTCGTGCTCGTGGAGTTTCATTGCGAATGCGCCATAGAGCCCCTTGTGTGACACTCCGCCGGCAAACCACTCATCGGAAAGGAGCATCTCCTCATAGCCGGAATACTCATCGACATTGAGGACATTGGCCTTCATCTGACTCATCGGAACCTCGGCCGCCGTCGTCCCCGGGATATGGCACCAGTCCCAGCCGGCGACCTGATAGCCGCTGCCGAAGGAATCGATTACAGGAGAGCCGCCGCAGAGAATCTGCATACTTCCGTGAGTGAGATAACGCCCGTAGTGGTTGGCGCCGTTGTAGGTCTCCGTTGCCCAAAGGTAGCGGCTGTGCCCTGCGAAAGTCACAAGGGCCTCGCCGGTGCGGTGAGAGAGCGAACAGTTGTACCCGTAGGCACGGCTTCCCTGCGGAGTGGGCTCAGGAGTTATCCCTTCGCTTTCGAACTTAAGGTTCCATTTCAGGGTCTTTGCAGGGCGGTCCGGAGTGAGACGAAGGAACGCCGCGGCAAGTTCGGGGTCAGTCGGGAGGGAGCCGTCCGGGGTGCCGGCATCGGAGAGAAGAGCGAAATGCCTCGGATAGAGCGCGCCCTTTCCGTCGGGGTGGCGTCCTGACATCGCGAGCGGGAACGAGCGCAGGTTGCACCAGAAACGCATCTGAAGCAGCGCTTCCTTCAGCACGGCGTGGCTCTCGGCGGAGACCGCAAGCGAAGTCCCCCGGAGCATCCAGACGGCGTTCACAGCCCCGTCCAGCCCTCCGACCGCGTAGGCCGGATAGGATTTGCGGTGGTGGTACATCGAGCCGTCCCTCTTGAAGCACGGGAGCGTTCCGTCCACATACTTGAACCCGTTGTCAATCCAGCGGGAGAGTGCCTTGAGGTAGGCGTACTTGCGGGGCGACGGGTCAAGGATAAGCACCGAGGCCATTCTTCCCATAAGGGAGGTGTTGAATGCGTCTATGTCCATTCCGGGAGCCTCTGGCGCGACTTTCACTTCCCCCACGCCGGAGAACCACTCCATCGCCGCCTGCACCTCATCGAGGAGGCCTTCCTTTCGGAGCACATCCCTCATCAGCATCGGGGCTATGTAGAAATTCCTCATACTGTAACCCAGGTGATGAAGAGTGCCCTGGGCGCTGCCTGCGGCAAAACCCTGGTCGAGAAGATGGCGGGTCATAGAGACATATATCCGCGCAAGTTCATCCTTCTCAGCCTTGTCGGTAGCCTTGAGATACGCCGCCGCGACATCCAGAAGATTGTCGTTGTAATCCCAGAGGAGCTGCCCGTTTTTCTTGAAGCAGGCGGAAGCATCCCGGATTCCGAGATTCAGGAACGTCTCGCCGTAACGGGTGAAATAAATCGGCTTGCCCACGGGGGTGCCGTCGGGGTTCGTCCCTATTCCGTAACTCTCATACATTCTGCGGAGCGAGTCCAACTGAAGGGTCTTCGACGGGGTCACAAGGCTTATGAAGCGGTCGGAGACTGTCTGCATATCCTCAAGGTCAGAGGGCGTGAGCGGAGCCTCGGGGATGTCCAGTTTAAGGTTCCAGCTGCGGTTGAGAACGAGCCAGTGGACTGTGGTTTCCGGGTTTATGAACGGAGCCTGCCAGTCGGCGGTGTGATAGCGGACATCCTCGAAGGCCGAGGTGATGACCCCGTCCATCCACAGCCTACCGCGCCGCACATTCTCAGGAGCCGAGATTACGACTTCATCCATTCCCTCCTCGGGAGTTCCCTCCATATCCCTGTCAAAGGCCACCCACGCGCCTCTCCAGCCCGTGAAACCAAGCCCGTAGCTGAAACGGCAGCACTCCCGTCCGGCCTTTCTGAACGAAAAGGTCAGGCTCCCTTCAACGGGCTTGTCGGCATAGACCCAAAAGACGAAGGTGGAGACGGAAGTCTCCTTAGGGTCAGGGTTTTCGCGAAGGTAAGGTATCGCCCCGGGGATTGAGATTGTCGCGCCCCTTCTTTTCCAGCTCCACTGGAGCGAACGGGATCCGAGTTTATAGTGAAGTGAAGAGGTGCTCACCGAGGAGCCTTTACCCGGAATGACCGGAGATGTCCCCTCCTCGAAAGAGAGGACGCCCTTGTCCGGGCCGTAGTCGACGACCCCTGCAGAGGCCCCTGTTGAGAGGAGAAGAGCCGCCCCGAAGGCAAGAAATATGTTCAGTTTAAAAGACATAATTACGGGTTCAAAAATAAATTTCCGTGCACGCTCACGGATAACTGCGACAAATTTAAGAAAATTATTAAATTTGCGAAGTAAACGTGCCGGACCTTCACAGAGGTTTTCACGTGTAATATAGTGTTTATGAAGAAGTTATGGTCACTGCTGGCTCTGCTGGCACTTTCATCCGCGGCCCGCGCCGCAATAAATTCCCAATACAACTTCGAGGGAGCGGGGGTTCCTTCGTTCGTCGCAGCCTCGGGGGAAGCCTGCGTGAGCACGTCGACGGACAAGTTCAAGGACGGGAAACAGTCGCTGAAATTCAGCTGGGAAGCTCCATCCGAGCTGGTGTTCTCCAACCACGACGACCTGGAGGCCTCGATGAAGGTGAACGGAGCGGGGCTTATGATGTGGGTCTATAACACCGCTCCTGCGCAGTCCCCGCTCACATTCACAATCTTCGACTGGCTGGGCAAGGAGATTTGCCACTTCAACTTCAATATGGACCACACCGGATGGAGGGCAATCTGGATAAAATACAACGATATGCTCACCCCTGACGGCTATTACGGCGACAGGAAACCCTCCGAAAGGAACACTCTCGCGGCGAAAATGGTCATCACCACCCCGGACGGAGCGCAGAACGGGACCATATATATAGACAGGGTAAGCTTCTCCAGAGTCAAGCTCCACGACCAGATTACCCCGGACAAGCAGATTCCCCTCAATAATTGCCACCTTCAGAGGGATATGTGGCAGTGGTGCAGGCTCTGGGAGTGGGAGCAGTACAGCGAGCCGGAGTTCGTCCCGGTGGATGAAAACGGAAGGGAAACGCTCCGAATGATAGAAAAGAGAGTTGACGAGTGGGCCGCCACAGGCAACCCGGGCGCGGAATACACCCACAATACCCTTATGAAGAGGGTGCAGGGCTATTTCGACAAATACGGAATCCGCAGACTGCCGGACGGGAGCATCACCGGAGCGCCGCTTCTTAGCGACGACGAGTTCAACAACGCCGCCGGGGAGATGCGCATCCGCTTCATCCAGGAAATCGTCTATTGGTGCGCCCTCGAGTACCTCTACACCGGGAGCGAGGCCCAGATTCAGAAGGTCATAGACGCTATGGACCACGCCCTCGACCAGGGCTTCGCCTACGGAAGCGGACAGGGCACGAACCACCACTACGGCTATCAGGTGCGCGACCTCTACAAAGGCATCTGGATTCTCCGCGATCCGCTCGCAAAGTCCGGGAAACTAAAGGATTACATAAAGACTCTCACTTACTGGTCCGGGCTTCAGGAAGTCAGGAGGCCGTACGAACAGACCCGCGACGGAGTTCTCGACGCCTTCCACACTCTTCACAACGCAAGAGTCATCTCCGCCCTTCTTCAGGAGGATGACAGCGCGAAATATGCCTACTTGAAGGCTCTCGGAGAGTGGACAAGCGGCGCGCTGCGATTTACCGACGGCACTCTCGGAGGGCTCAAGGTGGACGGCACTTCGTTCCATCACGGCGGGCATTATCCGGGATATTCAGTGGGCGCGTTCGCGAGCCTCGGGGATTTCATCGGGTTCTGCGACGGGACACCGTTCCAAATCGACGACACTGCACGCGCCGACTTCAAAAAGGCGCTGATGGCCCTGTATGACTACACCAACGGGCGCAGCTGGGGCATCGCGGTCTGCGGAAGGCATCCGTTCAGCGGCACCATCCCCGACAGGGATGTCGAAGCCTACGCACGCCTTGCCCTGCTTGGAGACCAGACCGGGGCGGGACTCTCCGCCGACCCGGACCTCGCGGGGGCCTATCTTGCTATGGGAGGCAAGGACAAGAGCGCCACAGCGGCCTTCAAGAAAGCCGGAATCAAGGCTACGGCGGCCCCGGAAGGATTCAGGGTCTATAACTACGGCGCATTCGGCATCCACAGGCGCGACGGATGGATGATAAGCCTCAAGGGCTACAACTCCGATGTCTGGAGTTCGGAAATTTACGCCGCCGACAACCGCTACGGACGCTACCTCAGCTACGGCTCAGCGCAGATCATCTTCCCCGAAGGCGAAAAACAGAGCGGCTACTCCCAGGAAGGCTGGGACTGGAACCGCTACCCTGGAGTCACTTCCGTCCATCTTCCATTCGACAAACTTGAGAACCCTCTGAAGGGGACTCTTATGGAGAGGAACACATCCCGCTTCCCTGGCGTTTCATCGCTGGAGGGGCGGAACGGCTGCCTTGCATTCACATATATGGAGAAGGATCGGCCGAATTTCTGCGCCGGAGCGACGGCCACCAAGAGCGTGTTCTGCTTTGACAACCGCATCGTGTTCATCGGAACCGGCATCACCAACCGCTCCGAATACCCTACGGAAACAACCCTCTACCAACTCCGTCTTGAGGACAGGGACGCAGAAGTGGACATCAACGACGACTATTCCGGAACTTTCCCCTACTCGTGGAAACAGTCCGGGAGCGGACAGGTCGTTCTCACTGACATCAACGGCAACACATATATAATAAAGGATGCCCGCGGGCTCAATGTAGAGAAGAAGCACCAGAGCTCCCCTTCCGACACGAAGAAGAAAACCGGCGAGGGAGATTTCATCTCCGCGTGGATAGATCACGGGGCGGCTCCGACCGACGCCTGCTACGAGTACCTTATGCTGGTAAGACCCGGCGGAAAAGAGGTTTCCAAGTATTCAAAGAAGCTGCCCTATGAGGTCATTCAGGCCGACAATGCCGCACACGTGGTGAAAGACACCCCTACCGGCATCACGGCTTACATCAGCTACGGCGGCTACAGCTCAGCCTCCACCCTCGCGGCCGAGGTCCCGGCCGAGACAATCGTGATGGAGCGGACCAAGGAAGACGGAACAGTGGTCCTCAGCGTCTGCACGCCGGACCTCGGAATCACCGAGAAGGGCTACACCACCTCGCAGCCGAGCCAGCCTCTCCTGCGGACAGTCACCCTGAACGGGGAATGGAGCCTTGAGGGGGAGACAGCCGGGGTGAGCCTCAGCAAAAACGCAGGACAGACTCTTCTCTCTGTCGAGTGCCTTAACGGACAGCCGGTCGAGGTCCTGCTGAAAAAATGAATGAAAGGGAGCAATCCCGATGACATATATTAACCACTAAATCTTTGCGCTATGCAAAATCTGAGAAAAATCTTCACACTCATCCTTCTCGTCGTCCCGGTCCTCGCGGCATCGGCACAGACGGTGAAGGTAAGCGGCCGTGTGGTCGACGCCTCAGGCGTTCCGCTTATGGCGGTCACCGTTTTTGAGGACGGAAAGACCTCCAACGGCACTGCCACGGACGCGGACGGCAACTACAGTCTCAGCGTCTCCTCTTCAAAGGCTACTGTCGTCTTCTCCTGCCTCGGCTTTGCCGAAGTTAAGGAAAGCGTCGGCGGCAGGAGCGTCATCAATGTGACACTCAACGAGGAGCAGCTCTCCCTCGACGCCGCTGAAGTCGTCAGCGTCGGCTACGGCACCGTGGCAAGACGCGACCTCACAGGTTCCGTGAGCAAGGTCGATATGGGCGAAATTATGAAGACCCCTGTCACGAACTTCGACCAGGCCCTCACCGGTAAAATCGCCGGAGTGGTGGTCTCCACCTCCGACGGCGCGCTCGGCACCGAGGCGAACATCACCATCCGAGGCAACAACTCCCTCACCCAGAGCAGCGCCCCGCTCTATGTTATTGACGGATTCCCTACCGAGAGTTCTATGGCCACGGCGCTCAACTCCGCCGACATCGAGTCCATCGACATCCTCAAGGACGCGTCCGCTACCGCAATCTACGGAGCGAGAGGCGCGAACGGAGTCATCGTAATCACGACGAAGCAGGGACAGGAAGGCAAGCCGAAGGTGAACTTCAACGCAACCTGGACGATGAACCGGATTGCGAACAAGGTCGACCTGATGAACGGCTACGACTTCGTCGCCCTCCAGACTGAAATCTACGACTACACCGGCAACACCAACGCCTACCTCAAGCCGTCCGAGGCCGATGAGGCTGCTGGCATCACGTCCTATACCGTCGATGACTACCTCAATGTCCCTTCCACCGACTGGCAGGACAGACTCTACCGCACTTCGCTCACCCAGAACTACTCAGTTTCAGTTTCCGGAGGAAGCAAGGAGGCGGGAAACCGCTACAACATAAGCCTCTCGGCTCTCGATCAGGACGGTATCATCATCCAGTCCAATTTCCAGAGGTATCAGGGAAAAATCAACTTCCAGCAGAAATTCGGGAAGAGGGTGACCCTCGACGTGCTGGGGAACTACTCCAGGGCAATAACCAACGGTGTGACCCCGACGGACGCGCAGGCCTCATCCTCCGCAACCGGATGGCTTATGTACTCGGTTTGGGGCTACCGTCCGGTGAAGCCTATCCGCTCGGGCAACACCGACGACCTCTACGACGACCTTGTCGACTCTGAGGTCACCGGAGCTAACGACTACCGCTTCAACCCGGTCAAGACCGCGCAGAACGAATACCGCAAGACCATCGTGGACTACCTGAACACGAACGCAGGACTCACCTGGGAGATTATCGACGGGCTTAAGCTCAAGATTACCGGAGGCTACACTATGTACAAGCGCCGCCGCGAGGAGTTCAACGGCACGCAGACCTACACCGGATATGCCGGCTCCCCTTCAGGCAAGGGCATCAACGGAGCCATCTACTGGTACGACAGGACATCGTGGCTCAACGAGAACACCCTCACCTGGACAAAGAACTTCGCCCGCAAGCACCATCTCCAGCTTCTCGGAGGATTCACTCTCCAGGGCGAGAACTACGACTACAAGGGCACATCGGCCACCCAGATGACCACCGAGGCCCTCGGGCTGAACGGACTCCACACCGGTAATTATCAGACAGTCAAGCCGTGGGAATACGACTGGACTATGATGTCAGGCCTGTTCAGGCTCAACTACAACTATAAATACAAATACTATCTCACGGCATCGTTCCGAGCCGACGGCTCGTCGAAGTTCCCTACCGAGAACCGCTGGGGCTACTTCCCTTCCGCCGGACTTTCGTGGAACTTCAACAGGGAGGACTGGCTGAAAAACGCCACCTGGCTCTCCAACGGAAAGCTCCGCGCCTCCTGGGGACTCACCGGAAACAACCGCACGACCACCCCGTACGACTACTACTCGCAGATCTCGACGCTGCCGGGAGACGCAAGTTCATACGACTATGTGTTCAACGGGCAGACGGTTTCCGGCTACTTCCCGTCAAATATGTCCAACGACAAACTGAAGTGGGAGACCACCGAGCAGTGGAACGTAGGTCTTGACCTCTCATTCTTCGACAGCAGGCTCAAACTCACGGCCGACTGGTACCTCAAGAACACCCGCGACCTTCTCCTTCAGGCGACCATCCCGTCCTCATCCGGATACACGAGCGCGATGATGAACATCGGCTCTATGCGCAATCAGGGAGGGGAAATCACTCTGGACGCAGTTCTGATTCAGAAGAAGAACTTCTCCTGGAGCGCGAACTTCAACATAGCCCTGAACCGCAACAAGGTCACAGCGCTCACCAACGACCAGTACTCGCTCCTGAGCAGCGTGTCGTGGGACCAGAAATTCAACGGACAGTACCCGTACATAACCCAGGTCGGCAAACCTTCCGGACTGATGTACGGATTCATATATGAAGGAACCTACAAATATGACGACTTCAACTCAGGCACATCCCTCAAGGACGGAGTTCCTTACCTATCATCCGTAGGCAAGAGCGCTGTGAGACCGGGAGACCCTAAGTACCGCGACATCAACGGCGACGGAGTCATCGACGACAACGACCGCACGGTCATCGGCTGCGGACAGCCTCTTAGCACGGGCGGATTCGGAACTACATTCAATTTCTACGGATTCGACCTGAATGTGTTCTTCTCCTGGAGCTACGGCAACGACATCCTCAATGCCAACCGCCTCTACTTCGAGAACGGAAACGTCAGCAACACCAACCAGTGGGCGACCTACAAGAACCGCTGGACTGAGAGCAACCCTCAGAGCGACATTCCGAGAGTCCAGGCGAACGGAGTTTACCTCTACTCCTCACGCGTTGTGGAGGACGGCTCGTTCCTGAGGCTGAGAAATGTGTCGCTCGGATATACCCTTCCGCGCAAGGCGCTGAGAAAGATGCACTTCGACACGATGAGGGTGTACCTGTCGGCCGACAATGTGTTCACGCTCACTAATTACTCCGGACCGGATCCTGAGGTGTCCACACGCAACTCCGTGCTCACCCCGGGCTTCGACTGGTCAGCCTACCCGAGGGCGTTCGGCATCACCGGCGGTTTATCATTCACATTCTAAAGGTTCGACAAAATGAAAAAGATATACAGATTACTGACAGCCATTTCAGGAGCGGCGCTCGCCCTCTCCTGCAGCTTCCTTGATCAGACCCCGAAAGTCATCTGCTCGGACACTTTCTACAACACCGAGGACGAGGTCCGCTACGGGCTCGCCGGAGTGTACGGAGTGATGAACAAGGAGGCGTTCTACGGCAATTACTACTCCCTGATGTACGCGAACAACGATGACCTTTGCTATTTCAACAGGGACATAAGCACGAACTTCCTCCAGTACAACTCCCACGACGCCGGCACGGTGCAGATCTACAACATCTGGACTGCGATGTATCAGGGCATCCGCAACGCCAACGCGTTTATGGAGGCCGTCAGCGCGACGGAGTTCGACAAGGACGGAAAATACTACTCTGAGGCAAGGTTCCTCAGAGCCTACTACCACTTCCTTCTCGCACAGTCCTGGGGAGATGTTCCTCTGAAGGACAAGGCCACAAAGACCCCTGACGAGGTTATGTGCGCGGCTACCTCCCAGTTCGAGGTGCTCACCTGGGCCGCATCGGAAATGGAGGCGTGCCTCGAGGTAATCGGCGATGACCTCACCTCTCAGCCTTCCCGCGTTACGAAAACCACCGTTCAGGGCATCCTCGCAAGGGTTTACCTCTTCCTCGCCGGCGACAGCGTAGAGGGAGGAGACAAGAGCGCGTACCTCACAAAGGCGAGGGACTATGCGAAGGCAGTCATCGACAGCGGAAAGCATCAGCTCAATCCGGACTACTCGAAGGTGTTCATCAATATGATTTGCGACGAGTATGACACGGAGTACCACGAGTCGATGTGGGAGGCCGAGTTCCTCGGCGACCGTTCCAGCGCCGAAAGCTGGTCCAACGGCAGAATCGGAGACCTTCTGGGGCTTCAGAGCGGAGACAGCAACTCGTCGAAATTCAGCGAGTTCAACTGCAACTACGCCTACGGGCAGTACGACGGCTCGCTCAAGCTCTGGGACCTCTACTGGCAGACGGACCGCACGACAGAAGAGAATGCACTCCCGACGATAACCGACAAGCGGCAGAGCTGGAATATGCCTCCGTACAACTACGCGGGCAACGCCAACCAGCCGCCTTATGGAGAGACTGCCGGCAAGTGCGTGGCAGGCATCGACAAGACGCCGTATGTTTACAAGAGCGTCACCACCACCGCCGATCCTACGGCCGCTCAGGCGATACGCAACTGCGGAAAGTTCCGCCGCGAGGTTCAGTATGAGGGACAGAAGACCTCCAAGAGCCTCTACACCACCATCAACTTCCCTCTTCTGCGCTACTCGGACGTGCTGCTTATGTACTCTGAAGCCGAGAACGAGCTGTCAGGACCGACCCAGACAGCCTACGACTGCCTCAAGCAGGTGCGCGACAGGGCGGGAATCGCCACGAGACCTCTCTCCGAGTACGACAAGGATTCGTTCAGGGAGCTGGTGCGCAACGAACGCGGAAGGGAACTCTGCTTCGAGTCCATCCGCCGCTTCGACCTCATCCGCTGGGGCATCTATGTCGAGTGTATGAACGAATACACCCAGTGGGCGGCAGACAGCAGGTGGTCGGATAATGTCAAATCCACACGTGCCGCAACCATCGGAGGAAACGTCAGCGAGAAGAACATTCTTCTGCCTATTCCTTCCATCGAGCTGGGAGTGAACAAGCTTCTCAAACAGAACTCCCTGTGGTCCAAATAATTAAAAAGTGAACGATATGAAAAGGATATATATGCTTTTGGCCCTGGCGACTCTGATGCTTTCCTGCACACAGGAAGTTGTCTATGAGATTGACTACACGGTGTCGCTCGACAAGGAGAACACCTACAGGGCAGGCGACCCGGTGAAATTCAATTTCAACGGTTCGGTGGACAACATCGTCTTCTACAGCGGCGAGACCGGACACCAGTATCAGTACCGCAACCGCTACGAGGTGGACAAGGAGTCCGTGAAGGCGGCAACTCTGAAAATGGAATATCAGGCAAGGTACGGAGACGCAGGAGCGCTTGAGGTGTGGGTTTCCAACTCATTCGCGGGCCTCTCCGGAGAGGATGCGGCTGCAGACACGACTCTTATGAAGTCCATAGTCAATGGTGGAATGGAAGGCTGGGAGAAGCTCGAATACAACGAGGGCAAGAGCACGACCTGGACTTCTCAGGAATATGCCGTAAACGATTATCTGCAGAGTTTCTGCATCGCTCTGCACTGGTGCCCGAAGGACTGCACCAAGACCCAGAGGACCTACTGGATCAACGGTTCGCTCAATCTTGACCTCGAAGGCCTTGAGCCCCAGACGATTGATTTCTCATCGCTGGATTTCGTCAGCGTTATGATGAACAAAGAGGTGGCGGACCCGTATACGAAGAACAACGGAAACGGGACAATCATCCTGAACAAACCGGCCACTGCTGACATAATCTTCCAGGGCATCGGGGCAAACAAGCTCACCTACGCCATCGACGGCTGGGTGGTTTCAAAGCCTACGCCGCTCAACAAGGTGGACAACGACAAGGGACAGGTCATCAAGAACCTGCAGAACTATCTGCACAGTTTCGAGTACACCTGGACGGAGCCGGGCACCTACACGGTGACCTTCGCCGGCACGAACTCGAACTACGCCGGAAGCTCCACCAAGAACCACGAGATGACCATCACCATCTTCGAGAAGGAACCGGAGAAGCTCTAAGAGGTTAAGAAAGCCCGATATGAACAGCACACAGTCCCCCGCAGGAATGACCGCAGCGCCCTTTGCAAGGGTGATGTATGTTATGGCGAAGCCCTCGGGGGCGCGGTGCAACCTCCGGTGCGAGTACTGCTACTATCTGGAGAAATCCGCTCTGACAGGGGGCGGAGAAGGGAAACTTTCTGCTGGCGTCAGTGAGGAGACTTCTGCGGGGGCGGGCACGATGTCCGGTGAGCAGATGGACGAGGGTCTGCTGGAGAAGTTCATACGGGAATATATTGCCGCTCAGACTACCCCCGAGGTGCTTTTCATCTGGCACGGAGGCGAGCCTATGCTCCGGGGGCTGGAGTTCTACCGGAAGGCGCTGCGGCTGGAGAAAAAATATGCCTTCGGACGGGCAGTGGACAATTCCATTCAGACCAACGGGACCCTCATCACCGAAGAGTGGTGCCGGTTTTTCAAAGACAACGGCTTTCTTGTGGGCGTGTCCATCGACGGGCCGGAGCCTCTTCACGACCGCTTCCGCCGAAACCGCGCCGGGGCGCCTTCATTCCGCCGGGTTATGCGGGGAATTGAGCTTCTGGACCGCTACGGGGTGCAGTGGAACGCTATGGCGACGGTAAACTCCGAAAATGTCACCCACCCTACGGAGTTCTACGACTTTTTCAAAAGCATCGGCTGCCGCTATGTGCAGTTCACCCCTGTGGTGGAGCGGTTCCGCACTCTCCCGGACGGGCGGCGGTGCCTCGCCACACCCGCCGACACGGATGCGGTTCTGACGGACTTCTCGATAACCCCTGACCAGTGGGGCGATTTTCTGTGCTCGGTTTTCGACCGCTGGTGGAACGGCGGGGATGTGGGAAAACAGTTCATCCAGATTTTCGACGCCACCCTCGCCGGATGGATGGGGCAGCCGCCCGGGCTGTGCACTTTTGCCCGGGAATGCGGACACGCCGGGGTGCTGGAGCACAACGGGGACCTTTATTCCTGCGACCATTTCGTGTTCCCGGAATACAGGCTGGGGAATCTGGCGGAAAAGAGCCTCGTGGAGATGATGTACAGCCGGGAGCAGCAGAATTTCGGCGCGGCAAAATACACTTCACTTCCCCGGCAGTGCCGCGAATGCAAGTTTCTTTTCGCCTGCAACGGGGAATGTCCGAAAAACCGCTTTGCCACCGCCGATGACGGCGAGCGCGGTCTTAACTACCTGTGCCGTGGCTACCGCCGCTTCTTCGAGCACAGCGCCCCCGCAATGATGCGGATGCGCGATAGCATTCTCGCTATGCGCTAAGAAACATTCCGGTATTTTTGTATATTTCCCGAGAAAACATTTTGGTAGGTCGTGCAGGTAAGCCTTTAACTTATAAGGTTATTTTGCTCTCGCCAGATTTGATGCGATGGGATTTGCCGTTCAGGATTAGCTTGTACGGGGCGTCGGAAGTTACTGTGACTGAATCCGTTGCAGGGTCATAGAGGAGGTCGGTTGTGATTTTTCCGAAACGGAGGCGGCGGACCCCGTGGCGGCACTTCTGGTGGATGTCCCAGCGCAGAGTCGCCCCTTCGGCGTCAACTTCGCGGATGCCGATTACATTTTCAATGAAGAGAGAAATCGGGCCGAGAGCCGACCAGCCGCAGAAATCGGGGCGGACTCTCTCGCTGTAGTTGCGGCCCGGGACAGGGGCTGAGGGCGAGTAGCACTCCCAAATCGTGTGCGGAGTGTATTCGCGATAGGTTCTGAGCATCCAGTCAAGGACATTTTGGGCAGTAGTGTCCGCGGCCTCGGTGAAGCCGTATTTTTCTATCGCCTTTATGCCGACATACGCAGTCGGGAGCCAGACGGAGCCGGTCCAGTAGTGGCCGTCAACGCTGTTGAACTCCCTGTCGTCGCGGGAAACCGTTGTCCAGGGGACTTTTCCCCCGAGCCTTGAAGGGCTGAGGGCATATTCAACCTCTCGGGCGGCCTGCTCCCGGGACGGAATCTCCGCGAGAAGCGGCCAGAAGGATGCCGGGGTGAGCACTCCGGTCGTTTTCCAGAGGGTCCCGTCCTCGGACTTGACGCCCTTCCCGTAGCCCTCAGAAGAGCCCTCATTAAGAGCCTCAGAGGAGCCACCCTGAGAGCCGCCCTCCTCCGGAACGATGTCAAAGTAGCACCCGAGAGAGTCGTCCCAGTAGTATTTGTTGACTATATCCCTGAAACTGCGCCACCTTTTCCTGAACTCGCGCTCGGTCGCCCGGTCGCCCACGATGCGCGCAAGACGGGAAATATAGAGCGCGGAGAGCGCCTGCTGGGAGATCGCGTCCACCCAGAGCATCCCGTCCCCTCCCCTCATTCTCGGGGTGTTGTCCATTCCGCTCGAAACTCCGTTCCACCGGTAGCCCATCCCCTCGATGTATTTCACCGCAATCGGCGCGTGGTCAAAAGGCAGGTCGATGTCCTTTCGGAGGGCGTTGAACCAGTCCCAATACCTCTGGAGAAAGCGTTTTTCCAAAAGCAGAGAACGAAGGTGCTCACGGTCACCCGTAAATTTGTAGTAGTCGTTCTCCACCCACGCGAAAAACGGCGGGTTGTCCGGGTGCTGGATGCGGAGCGAGGAGCCGCTGTTCTCAAGCATAGTGTAGTAGAAATTGTCCAGAGTCTGTATTCCGGGATAGAGCGCGGGGGCATATTTGCAGAACATCACCATAAATTCGGAATCCCAGATCCAGATGGTGTCGTCCCAGAGGCCCTCGTCCATATAGAGCGGCTGCACAAGCCCTTCCTGAAGTTTGAGGTGGTCGTAGGCGAACTCCCAGGCCTTCCAGTAGAGTTCAATGTAGCCCGGCTCGGCGTCAAAAACGGGCTCAGGGATGAGCGAACGGTCAAAAGCCGGCCTTTGGAGCGCAGCGGAGTCCGAGGCTATGGTCCCGGGGACTATGGATGAGGCTCCGGAGTTTACAGGAACGCTCCTGGCGCCGGCCGCAAGGGAGAGGGCAAAAAAGAGGAAAACGGAAAGTAGCTGACGCTTCATAATCTGCGGTTATTGAGTAATCTGAAAGACTGTGGGTTTACATATATGCAAAACTGCAACTACATAGGTGCAAATTTATGCGAAATCCGCCTTCGGGAGGGGGAAAAGTTTTCGGAAAAGGGAGTTTTGCGGAAGATTTTCTACCCTGCTCCGACATATACCCGCTATCTTTGTATATAGGAAAATCTCCCCTCCGGATGGTGGACTAAAGTCCCGAAATGATCGCGCCTGGGGCGCAAGATTCGCCTGACAGGGGTTCAAGTCTTCGGATAAAAGAAATATAAACTGCACATACACCACATCTATATGAATATCAAAACATTACCTTCACTCTTCGCCTCTGCGGCCATCGCCTTTTTCACAGCAGCGTCCTGCTCCCCCGCTCCAGCCGCAACAGACTCCCTTCCGGAGAAATCCTTCCCCGCCCCGTACGCAAAAATGTCGGACGGACTGCTTGGGGACATAACCCCGGAGGGTTGGACAAGGGAATTTCTCCTTCGTCAGGTGGACGGACTCACGGGACACCCGGGGGCGATGTCCTACCCCTACAATTCCTGCCTCTGGAACGGAGAAATCCGCAGGAACACGGACAGCTACGGAAGCGAATGGTGGAGATATGAGCAGACCGCCTACTACACCGACGGCCTGCTGAAAACCGGCTATCTTCTTGACAACGAAGACTTTATCCGCACGGCCGAGGACGGAATCAACTACACTCTCGCCCACACCGGCGAGGGAGGAAGACTCGGCCCCCATATCGACAAGACAGTCGCGGCGATGTGGCCCCTCTGCGTGTATTTCAGAGTTCTGGAGGCCTATTACGAAAAGACCGGGGACGAGAGGATCGTCGAGGCACTTCACCGCCACTACCTCACCTACACCCCCGAGCAGGTGGAGACCTGGAGGGCAATCGTGAGCATCGAGGGTCTGCTCTGGACCTACGGAAAGACCGGGGACAGGCGGCTTCTGGACCTTTGCGAAACGGCCTGGAACGCCGGAAAGCACATAGACCTCACCCCCGAGGCCTGCCGCTCGGACAAAAAACTGTGGATGCACGGGGTGACCTGCTGCGAGGAGCTGAAACTTCCGGTGATGCTGTATGCCTACACGGGGAAAAAGGAATATCTCGACCTTGCCCTCAGCGCACAGGCGAAACTTGAGCGGGACGACCTTCTTCCTGACGGAGTCATTGCAAGCGCGGAGGCCCTCGTAGGAAGCGGAAATGTCATAAACAGCCACGAGACCTGCGACATTGCAGACTACACCTGGGCGCTGGGATATTTTCTGATGGCGACCGGCGAGGGGAAATGGGCGGATATGATTGAAAAGGCCGTCTTCAACGCCTGCCCGGGGGCAATCACCAAAGAAATTGACGCCCTTCAGTACTTTTCTTCCGTGAACCAGGTGATAGCGACCGGGGAGTCCAACCACAACGACTTCTTCCACGGCTCCACCTGGATGGCCTACAGGCCTACCCACCAGACGGAGTGCTGCTCGGGAAATGTGCACAGGATTATGCCGAACTATGTAGGGAGGATGTGGCTGAGGCAGGGCATCGACACGGTTGCAGCCGCGCTTTACGGACCGTCGAAATTCGCTTTCATCTCCTCTGAAGGAACAGAGTGCAGCATTGAGGAGGACACCGCCTACCCGTTCGAGGGGGACATCCGTTTCCGCTTTTCTCTTAGCGGGAAAGCCAGGATTCCTTTCTCGTTCAGGGTGCCGGAATGGGCGACCGCGGTGAGCGTGAGCCTTAACGGACGCACGCTGAAAGGCGACTGGAGGCGCGGGGCTTTCTCAACCATTGACCGGACCTTCCGCGACGGGGACTGCCTCACGATTAGTTTTGGGATGGAGCCGCGCTGCATTCCGTTCAAGGACCAGGGAGTGTATTTCCAGAGGGGACCGCTTCTTTACAGCTACCCTGTGCCCGAGAAGAAAACCGTGGACAACACTGTTTACGAGAATATGAACGGCAAAGTGCCGGAGTGCCCCGGGTTCGAGTGCTGGAGCTTTACTCCTGCGGGAGATTGGAACTGGGCCTGGGCCGGACGGAGCGCCGGAGATATTGAAGTCATTGTCAATGAGGGCGTTGGAGAGAGCAATAGCTGCGGTGATAACGCCGAGGTCTGTGGGGAGAGGATGAGAAGCTATCCTTTCGAGAAGGAGAATGCGCCTGTGCGCCTGAGGATTCCGGCGCGAAAGATTGACTGGAGTCTGGAGGAGGGACGGTACACTCCCCGCCTTCCTGCCCAGAAAGACATAAAGACAATTTCGGACACCACCGAGTACATCACTCTCATCCCTTACGGCTGCACGGAACTCCGCGTTACGGTTTTCCCTTCGCTGCTTCTTCCCGCTGTCGGCAACGGAGCGAAGAACCTCAGTATGACCCAGGTGGACGAAATGGTGAATGTGCTTCCGGAAACTGAGCTGGGCAGTTTTATGGACGCCGAAGCTATCAGCGGAGAGCTCTCAGGTCAGGCAGGCCCATCAAAGGAAACGGCAAACCTCTCCGGGGACACGCTCAGGGTTGCAAGGGGCGAAAACGCTGTGGCTCAGTTTGTCATTGACTCTCCTG
>CAYNDY010000008.1:0-21636 GCA_964396105.1 uncultured Muribaculaceae bacterium | reverse complement strand
TTGGGAATGCAAAGTTAAGGCATTTTTTCGTTTCTGCAAACTTTTCTTCTCAAAAATCCCGTAAACTACTCAACGTATAGCAACAAACCCTTCAAGTACTCTCCTTCCGGATGATAGATATTCACCGCGTGGTCGGCAGGCTGGTTGAGACGGTCGAGGATACGCACGCTGCGGCCGGTCTGGGCTGCGGCAGAAAAGACTGCGAGGGCGAAGGCTTCCTTGTCCACCACCTGCGAGCAGCTGTAGGTGAACACCAGTCCTCCCGGAGCCACCTTCGAAATGGCGGCCGCATTGAGCCTCTGGTAGGCCCTGAGGGCATTGTTGATTGCCCCGCGGTGCTTTGCGAATGCCGGCGGGTCGACGATTATCAGGTCGTATTTCCCCTCGGGGATGCCCTTGACATAGTCAATCGCATCGCAGCAAAGTCCCTGATGCTGCGCCTCGGCGCTTCCTGTTGTGAATCCGTTGAGCTGGATGTTCTTCTCCACCAGCTCCATAGCCCTTGCGGAACTGTCCACGGAGTCAACGTGAAGCGCGCCGCCCGAGAGCGCATAGACGGAAAATCCTCCAGTGTAGCAGAAAAGATTCAGCACCCTGCGGCCCCCGGCGTAACGCTCAACCAACGCGCGGTTCTCCCTCTGATCGAGGAAAAAGCCTGTTTTCTGGCCCTCGGTCCAGTTCACTATGAACTTGTGGCCGTTCTCGAGGACCATCTGAGAGTTGTCCGTGAAGCCTTCGCGGCGGTACATATACCCGTCAACGAGGTCGAGCCCCGCCTTGAACGGAGCCGTGCCGGAACTTTTGTCATAAACCGCCTTCAGCGAGTCGCCATAGACCTTCTGGAGAGCGGCGCAAATCTGCTTGCGGGAGCGGAACATACCCACAGAGTGGGCCTGAAGCACGCAGACTCCGTCGTAGTAGTCGATTATAAGCCCGGGGAGATTGTCGCCCTCGCCGTGAACAAGACGGTAGCAGTTGGTTGCGCGTGAAGAGGGCTGAGCTTTGATTTCTTCTGATGCCTCTGGATTCCGGGCAAGACCTGCTGCAATCCTTACGGAGAGAGCCTTTGAGAGCATAACCTCCCAGAAGTCCGGTGCAAGGACCGGGGAGTCGAAACTAAGGATGCGCACGGCTATGGAGCCGATCTGGTAGTGGCCTGCAGCGAGAAAAGTGCCGTCTGCGGCATACACGCCCACAATGTCACCCTCTGCGGGGCTGCCCTGAATCTGCGCGATGGAGCCGGAGAACACCCACGGATGGAAGCGGCGCACTGACTCGTCGCGCCCTTTGCGCAATATAATTTTTACCATAGTTACTCTTGATTTGACTTTCTCGCGCGATGGCGGGCGGATTTTCTTCTTACAGCCTTCGCGGCGTTTTTCGCCTTGGCCTGAGCCTCCCTGTGCGCTATGATCTCGGCATCAGCCTCAGCCTGAAGCGCAAGCCCCTCCTCGATTTTGAACGCTACAAGGTTGTTTTCCACGGCGACGCTTTCCTCCACGATAACCGGAGGCAGAACCATCTGAGACTCCGGAGAAGGGGTCTCGAGGGTAATCGTTGTGGATGAAAGAGGTTTCTTTTCGGTCCCGAGGAGTTTGAAATACATCTCCCTGCACACCCAGGCGTCCGTTGCGGCATACCTCTGCTGCGGTTCGGAGAGTTCTTCAGCCTCCCAGTTTGAAAGCTGCTGGGTCTTGGAAATTTTCACCCCGAGAATGATTGCTGCCATTTTCTTGACGCTCTTGTCCCTTATTCCCCAAACCGGGGCAATCTTCTGAAGGTCCACAAAGGACTGGGGACGGAAATGGTAGCGGCGGTGAAGAGCGCGGATGTCGTCACCTGTGGAGGCTCCCACCTTGATGATGCGCGGGTTCGCAAGCAGGTTAATCAGTTCCTTCTGCATCCCCAGATTCATAAGCCTGAAAAGATAGGCCTTCCCGGGGCCCGAGAGCTGAAGCAGCGCCACCTTGTTCTGGGGAGCGTGAGGAGTAAAACAAGGCTTGGTCTCGGTGTCGAAACCGATGACCTGCTGACGCCTTAGGTAGCGAATGGCGGCACTGTAGTCCTCTCCCACTGAGTCAATCACCACAATCTCCCCCTGAAAGGAGGCAAGCGGCAGACTCTCAATCGCTTCGGCTGCAATATTTTCAATAAAACCGTTCTCTGTCACGAATCTTCGACTTTAGATGCAAGGGCGTCCCTGCTGTGGTGGAAATCCTATTTATTATCCTTCGGGCGAAATGGCAACGCTATGATATTCAGAAGGATATAATAAAGAAATATAAAAAATACCGTAATGGAAATATGAAGGCCCGCAAGAGCTACAGTAAGCACAATTGCGGCCGTACCGGCGAAAAACGCAACGCGCAGTTTCCCGTAGAGCCCTGCGAAAAGATTGCTTCCCTTCTTGATTTTCATCGCGAACATCGGCACTTCGCTGACAAGAAGAGCCGAAAGCGCAACTGAAAGAACCGGCACAAGAACCCGCACAACACTCCAGTCCGAAATCCAGCGTGCAAACGAGCTGTCGGAGACTCCCGCGAAGCATACTAGCGAGCCCAGCATCATAGCGCAGGCCGGGGTTGCAAGACCGATGAAATTCTCGCCCTGGCGCTCGTCAATGTTGAATTTGGCGAGTCTGAGGCCCGAAAAGACAGCAATAAGAACCGGAATGTAAGTTACGATTATCCTCTCGGCCGCCCCGACGGAGAACGCAAGGTCAAGCCCCCCGTCAAACGAGTTTTTCGCGAAGCAGACCAGCATCACCGAAGGAAGCACTCCGAAACTCACGACATCCGCGAGCGAGTCAAGTTCCTTTCCCATAGGGGAATAGGCGTGAAGAGCCCTGGCCGCAAGCCCGTCGCAGAAATCGAACACCGACCCCGCAAGCATAAAGACAAAGGCTAGCGGAAGGTTCCCCCCGAAACAGGACAAAATCCCCAGCACACCGCAAAGAAGATTCATTGCAGTGATGCTGTTGGGAATATGTTTAACTATTTTAGACATTCTGAACTGAATAAAACGAAGAGTAAGAGGTGCAAACGCCTCATTATTTTATACCCAGTTTCTTTTTAATTGACTTCGGAAGAGCATCCTTGTGAACAACGACGTTCAGAGTCTTGTAGCGCACGAAAGCGTCTGAAGCATACCAGATTCCCTTGTATTTGCCAGCCTCGCCCCAGGAGTTTTTCACCATAAAGAACTTGTTGCCGTTCTGGTCCTCGGCCAGGCCATAAATCTGCATTCCGTGGTCGTCGGTGGTCTCTTTGTTGTCGAAGGCAATCTGACGCATCTCCTGAGTGATTACTTTCTCAGCCTTCGTCTCGGGCTCAGCGGTCTTCTCCTCGCTCTTTCCAACCCAGTGTTCCTGGTCAGAGCCGGCGGTAGGCATTTCATCGTAGTCAGGAACGACTGCGGTGCCGTTTCTCGTGAAGCCCTTTTCGCTCACGTCAGCGCCCCAGGCAAGAGTGAATCCCTTGTCTATTGCGTTGTACATAACCTCCATCAGTTCGTCAATCGGAAGGTTGTAGGCGCTTCCCCACCTCCAGTTGTCGCAAACCTCGATGATGAACGGCTCATAGAAAGGATGATGTGTGAATGAAGTGAGGTTGATGTAATCGGAGGTGTTGATTCCGAGATAATCCCTGTAACTCTCCGGAGTATAGGTCTTTCCGTCCGCCTCAAAGCTTGTCGGAAGCTCTCCGAGATATGCAGTAAGGATGGCGTTGTAGGCGTTCTTCCACGCTGTAGTAAGCTTTTTGTTCGGAACGGTGGCGATTGCCTTGATGAAACCTTCGAGGGCTGCGTCCATCTCGGCCTGAACAGGAAGTTCAGTGCCGTAGTTCATTCCGGTATAGACGCTCTGAGGCACGATTCCGTAGGTCTTGATGACTTCGAAAACATCGCCGAACGAGCTGCCGGCGGAAAAACCGAGCTTGCCGTCGAGGCGTACATATTTAACTCCCCTGTCAAAATAGGACCTGTTCACAACGAACATTTCGGAAAGGTCGGTCTCGATGCCCTTCTGACGGAGAATCTCGGACTCCACGAATGAAAGTGCGGAGTAGCACCAGCAAGTGCCTGAGCGGTACTGGTTCTTGATGCTCGTAATCGGGTTTTCTTTCACCGTAGTGAACTGATACTCAGGCTCTTTCGGCTTGTCCTGAGAGAAGGCCGCAAAACTGCTTCCAAGAAGAATGAGCGCGGCTGCAATCAATGATTTTTTCATCCTTATATTATTTTTTCGTTTTCTCCGCTTACAAAATCCCGCAAATTTACGCTTTTAACGCCAATAATGCAAACCGGAGAGGCTGCCTCAATTCCACCGTCCTGGTCGGAGCCATACATTTGAAACCACAAGGCAGGCTTATTCGCTCCTCGAAACAGCCGGGGCTATCAGCACCTCCACCCCGAGCGAACGCAGGTGGTCGAGATAAAGCTGAGGGATGCGGTCGTCGGTTATCACCGTGTCGATGTTCTCCAGCGAGCAGATTTTGCTGAATCCCCTCTTGCCGAACTTGGAACTGTCCACAAGAAGGTAGCATTTTTTCGCCGCCGCCATCATCATCATATTCAGATTCGCCTCCTGCACATTGGTCGTCGTGACCCCGAAATCGATGTCCACGCCGTCAGCGCCCATCAGAAGTTTGCTGCAGTTGAAATTGTTGAGCATATTCTCGGCAAAGGAGCCCACAACGGATACGGAACTCCCGCGCACGATGCCGCCGAGCTGCACCACATCTATGTATTTATTCTGCGACAGAATGGAAGACACAGAAACTGAAGCCGTTATGACGGTAAGGTCGCGTGCTGAGACAAGTTCGCGGGCAGTGTAGAGGATTGTCGTGCCGGATGCTATCAGGAGGGAATCGTGAGGCTCCACAAGGGATGCGGCAACCTTCGCGATGGCGATTTTTTCCTGCGGGAACATCGCCTCCTTGTCGAAAATGTGCTGGTTGCCCACATACGGGGAGATAGGAATGGCCCTGCCGTGCGAGCGGTAGAGCTTGTTTTCCTCCTCCAGAATCGTGAGGTCCTTTCTGATGGTAACTTCCGAAACGTCAAGCCGTTGGGCAAGTTCCGACACCGAAACGCTCCCCTGCAGCTTCAAGAGTTTAAGTATTTCCTTGTGTCTGTCAATCATAATTCAATAATAATGCAATTCTATGAGGGTCAATGATATACAAGAGCACAACGCGGCAGATCGCCTCTATTTAGCCTCGACCTTGATGTTGCCCATATTAAGACCCCATCTCCCCTCCTGCACAATCGGGGTTTCAATGCCGCAGCTATCCTTTTTCCACTTTATGTCCCGAAGGAATGTATGCGAGTGCCCGCCGATTACAAGGTCCACATTCCGGATTTTCTCCACGAGGTCCTTGTCCTCACGGAAGCCCAGGTGCGAAAGGCAGATTACCATATCGCAACCTTTCTCGTCCTTGAGATATTCTGCATAGCGGTTCACAACCTGTGCAGGGTCAATGAATTTCAAGTCCTTCGCAATCGCCGCGTCAACGACATCGCGCACATCGGTCGTAACGCCGATAATCCCGACCTTCAATCCTCCGCGCTTTAGGATGACATAAGGTTTCACATATTTCCCGAGCTTGAAACCGGAGAAATCGTAATTGGCACACACAACCGGCACCTTCAGCTTTGCGACTCTCCCCGCAAGGGCGTCCAGACCGTTGTCAAATTCGTGGTTTCCGATGGCTGTGGCGTCATATCCCATCGCATTCAGGATTTTCACTTCCACTTCGCCGCCAAGAAGCGTAAAATAGGACGAGCCCTGGCTGAAATCGCCGGCGTGGAGCAGCAGAACATTGTTTTTCCCGTCTGCGGTGCGCACGCTGTCCACATACGCCGCCCTTTCAATGGAGCCGCCGTGACCGATTTCGCCCACCCTTTCAGCATCGATGTGGCTGTGGGTGTCGTTAACGTGAAGAATCGTAAGACGCTGAGCCGCAGCCTCAAGCCCCGCGAGCAGAGCAAGAGCTACGACAAAAATATAAACAAAACTCCTTTTCATCGCTTTCTGTCCTCCCAGTCCAAAATAACAATTCTGTTATCCGTATGATACTCAATAGGTTTGCCCTCAGCGGTGAGGGAAGCCACCTTTTCAAGAATTATGTCGATTATGTCAACATCGTAAATCTGAAGATTCCTCGACCCGTTGCGAAGATAGAGCCGGTCTCCCCCGTCAAGAAGGAAGGAAATCGTCGCCACTCCGTACCATTTGTCGTCCTCGATCGGTTTCCCGTCAAGCAGCGCCGACTGAAGTTTGCGGTCCTTTACGACCAACTCGCAGCCTCCGAGAACCTGGAAATGCCCCCTGGCCATATCCTCGAGGAGTTTGCGGATTTCGCTGCCCTGAAGCTCAAGATAGACGACCTGATTCTTGAAAGGGAACATCGACATAAGGTCGTCGAGGATTATATCCCCTGCGGGCATAGAGCAGCGGATGCCGCCGAAATTGCCCACACCGAACGAAACCTTCTTTCCGGAGAGTTTCTCCACCGACTCCATAATGTTGTCTATGAACCAGTTGGAAAGCTCGGACTGAGGCGGACGGGCTGTCATCACCCGGGTGCTGTAGCCAACGACCTTTTTCACAGAAGCCATCTGAGGCTGCACTGCTATGATTTCCCTTGCCGTACGGGCCGTAGCGCTGTGGCGGCCGTAAACGCGGCCGTTAGGGGCGTAATACTTTCCGCCCTTGAAGTAGCCGAGGCTCTCCCTGACATTGTCAATTGAAGGGGAAGTCACCCCGGTGCGGCTGCCGTCCATCGGAGTCTGGGTCCACGAAGTCACGACGACTTTTCGCGTCTCGCCCTCCTGCCCTTCAGTGACCTGCCCTGCAGATGAAACCGCAAAGCCCAGCACCAACAGGGTCGCAAGTAAAAATTTTCTTGTCATATCGTTTATCTTACTATTTCATTTTCAGCCACTTCCACAGGTCCTTGAAGGTGGATTTCTTTCCGAAGGTGAGGATTCCTATCTTGTAGATTTTTGCGGAAAGCCACGCGCAGGCGAGGAACGTCAGAAGCAGCAACCCGATTGAAAGCGCAAGTTCCCAGGCTGGGACGCCAAACGGAATGCGGGCGAGCATAACAATCGGAGAGGTGAACGGAATGATGGAACCCCAGAATGCGAGCGAACTGTCCGGAGACTTGAACGCATATAGGGCGATGAAAAATCCGATAAGAAGCGGAATGGTAACAGGAAGCTGCAGCTGGCTGCTGTCGGCCTCGTTCTCCACCGCGGAGCCTATCGCCGCGAAAAGCGACGCATAAAGAAGGTAGCCAAGGACGAAGAACACAACAAACGAGCTGAGAATCAGGGTGTAATCCATATCCAGAAGCGCCGCGATCACAGGGTTTCCGCCTTCTTTGGCGCTGAGAGAGGATGCCATCGCAGCAGGATCTAAGCTCATTCCGGCGGCATCAAGAGTCCCCTGGTCCACTCCCATCATTGTCGTCATATCCTGGGAGGAGCCGGTCAAAGTGTCAAAGCCCATAATGCCTCCGACAACGCCCACGATAACCCCGGTCAGAACGACCCAGAGCAGGAACTGCGTGAGAGCCACTGCCGCGACTCCCACAATCTTTCCGAACATAAGCTCGGTCGCCTTGACGCTGGAAACCAGCACCTCGACCACTCTGGAGGACTTCTCCTCGATGACCGAAGACATCACCATTCCGGAGAACATAGCGATGAACATATAGATTATCATTCCAAGCAGCATCGACACAATCATCTTCACCTCGGCCGAGTCGAGTTTCGCTTCGCCCGAGTCGTCAACGGTGTAGGTGGTGATGTCAATGTCGGACTTTACCTCTGACATAATCTGCTTGAGGTCCCCGATGTTATAGAGCCCGATGCGGTAGTCCTCCACGGCATCGTCCACTTTCGACTCAAGAGATTCCTTGAGTTCAACGCTCAGTGCCTTAGGCGCGTATGTAACTACATTTACACTATTGGTTGAATCAATTATCGGAGAAATGCACATAAGCACGTCGATTCCCTTTTCCGAAAGATTCGCCTTCAGGGAGTCCAGTTCGAGAACGGGATATTCCATGAAAGTGCACATTTCGTTGTTCTCGAGTTTCGGGAAAACAATCCCGGACTCATCCACAACGGCAATCTGCTTGCCCTTGTCCTCCGCGAAGAACATAATCAGCGAGGGAAGAACCATAAGGGCGGCAAAGAGAATCGGGCCCAGGAATGTCACCAAAAGAAAGGATTTCTTCTGAACGCGAGTTCTATATTCGCGTGAGATAATCACGCCTATATTTCTAAAATTCATAGTTTTATCTTCTTTATTTTGCCGAACCGGCGACAACATATTTTTACTGGGCGTCAGTTTGCGACGGAGCGTCTTTCACCCCGTCTTTCACGAGAGAAATGAAAATGTCGTTCATTCTCGGCACGAGCTCGGAGAACGAATTGACAGAGAGACTGTCGGAAAGAATGGCAGAGAGGACCTCGTTGTTCTTCACGCCGTCGGCAAGTTTTAGAACTGCCGTGTGACGGCCCGCCTCGTCAGTGTCGCTAAGAACTGAAAACAGCCCCTCACGCCCCTCTATGGCCGACGGAGCGGAATAAACGAGCTCCACATTGTTGTTGCCGTAGCGGTGGCGGATGTCGGAAAGATGCCCGGAAATCACAAGATGGGACTTGTTGATTAGGGCTATGTCGTCGCAAAGCTCCTCCACCGACTCCATATTGTGGGTGGAAAGGACAATTGTCGCCCCTTCGTCGCGAAGACGCAGGATTTCGTTGCGGATTATCTCGGCGTTCACAGGGTCGAAACCGCTGAACGGCTCATCGAGAATCAGAAGAGAAGGTTTGTGGACGACGGTAGTGATGAACTGGACCTTCTGGGCCATACCTTTGGAGAGTTCCTCCACCTTCTTTGTCCACCACGATTCGATGCCGAGGCGCACAAACCAGCCCTTGAGCTCAGTCTCCGCCTCCTTACGGCTCATACCCTTGAGCTGAGCGAGGAAAAGCGCCTGCTCCCCCACCTTCATCTTGCGGTAGAGTCCCCTTTCCTCAGGCATATAGCCTATGCGGGCCACATCCTGCTGGGTGATCGGTTTTCCGTCGAACAGGATTTCGCCAGAAGTGGGTATCGTAATCCTGTTGATTATGCGGATGAGTGTAGTTTTTCCGGCTCCGTTAGGTCCGAGAAGGCCGAAAATTTTGCCCTTCTCCATCCCCACGGAGACATTGTCCAGCGCAACTTTCTCCCCGAAAGTCTTGCAGACATTGTTACATTCAATCAGTTTCATCGTTTCTATTGTTGTTTGTTACCAATAATAATTTCAACACCAAGCGTTTTCGTAAGTTCCGTCAGGTTGGAAATGCCGCGCTGCAGGCCCCTACAGGGCGAGGAGACGGGCTGTGAGCTCCACTATGAGCTCCCCGTCGGTAGCCTCCCCAACATCGCCGCCCTTTCCCTTGTAGTCGTAGTCGCGGATGAGAGCGACTGCGGCCATAGCCTTGCGGACGGGGTAATTCCTCACCGCCGTGTCATATTCCCTCAGAAAAAACGGGTTCACACCGAGCACACGGGCCTTCTGATCGCTTCCGGCGGAAGGATTCTGAGCGAGAAAAGCGCCGTATTTGAGGATTCTGTAAAAATGCGTAAAGAGCGACGCAGTGGCCATCGGAAGGGCGAATTTCGCCCCGGAGCCCAGGTAGGCCGCAATCCGAAGGGCTTTCGCGCCGTTACGGGCTGAAAGCTCGCGGGTTAGCTCAAAAATGCTGAACTGGCGGCTGATTCCGACATTTTTTTCTATGTCATCTACCGAGACCGCCGTGGTGCCTTCCGGAAGATTTTTCAGCATCTTGTCGGTCTCCACGGCAATTTTCGAGAGGTCCACTCCCGCATATTCAGCCAATAAAGAAGCGGCCTCGGGAGCTATTGAAAGCCCCCGGGACCGATAGTAGGATGTAATCCATTGCGGCATCTCGTAGTCCCTCAGCTGGGGGGAATCCACGACGACGCCCATTTTGGAAACTGTCTTGTAGAGCGATTTGCGTTTGTCTGCGCTTGCCCCGTGAAGAGCGATGACCAGCACCGTCGACTCCAGGGGTTTTGTACAGTAGATGGACAGGTCGTCGAGAGTGCGCATCATCTGCGCTTCCTTCACCACTACGAGCTGCCTCGGTGCGAACATCGGGTAGCGCCTTGCGGCGGTGATGACCTTGTCGGCATCCACATCAGCCCCGTAGCAGATTGTCTGGTTGAAATCCCGCTCGCTGTCGTCCTCGAACGCGTATTTTACAATCGCGTCGCAGACAAGGTCCACATAGTAGGGCTCATCCCCCATCAGAAGGTAAACCGGTGAAAACTTGCCTGAGCGGACATCCGCGAGAATCTCGGCGCACTGTCTGTCAAGTTCCGCAAATCCCTTTGCCATAATTATTTAACTTGTTTCTCCTTGACTCTCGTCAGTTTTTCCTTGAGGATGTCCGCGCAGTCTACCACTGCGTCCTCGAAGGTTGCGGCGTTCCTCTCAACGACGATGTCGTTTCCCGGAATCTGGACCTTCACCCAGACATTCTTGTTGTTATGCTCCTGCAGGAGGGACAGTTTCACATCGATGCCGATAACCGCGTCGTGGAATTTCGGCAGTTTTGAAAGCTTTTTGTCGATGAAATCCAGAAGTTTCTGGTCTGCGTCAAAACGGATGGACTGAACTCTAATCTCCATAGTTACCTCCTTTCTTTGCCCGTGGATGGGCGGATTTATAAATATTCTTCAGTTTGACGATTGAGTTGTGGGTGTAGATCTGCGTCGTCGCCAGCGAAGAGTGACCCAGCATCTGCTTGATGGAATTAAGGTCCGTTCCCTCATCGAGCAGGCCTGTGGCAAGGGTATGCCTCAAAACGTGGGGCGAACGTCTGCCGGTAATCTCGGCAAGAGCGGAAAAATCTCCCTTCACGGTCCTGTCGACGAACACGGGATAGAGCCTTGAGAGACTGAAAGTCACGAACATAGCGTCCTTCGGATCCCTTTTCCCTCCAACCAATGTCTCAACTGCTTCCAAATATAGCAAAATTTCTTCACACAACGAATCAATTACGGGAATTTCCCGCATTTTATCTCCCTTTCCCCTGATGGTGACGACTTTTCGCCCCGTGTCGAGATCGCCGATGTTCATTCCGATGAGCTCGCTGCGCCGGATGCCGAGGTTAAGGAGAGTGGAAATCACGACCCTCTGCAACCTTTTATTATATAACTCCTTAGCCTCAGAAAGATATGCTTTGGAGAGTTCTTCGGTCACACCCTCCATGCGGGACTCTGCGTAAGCGGTGCGGAAAGCGTCCAGGAACTCCCCTGAGGCGTAGATGTCGGTCTGGGCGAAATAGGCGTTGAGCGAGTCCTGGCGATAGAATTCCGGAAGCCTTTTGGGGATTTTCGGCCTTCTGGTGGCCTTGACGGGGTTCATCTTCAACTCCTCATTCCGCACGAGGAAGGCGCAGAAACTGCTGAGGACGCTGAGGTGCACATTCGCGGTCTTTGCCGAAAGGTGCTCAGTGTCAAGCAGATGCACTTCATAGTTACGCACCGTTGCAGGAGTTATGTCATCCGCCCCCTCTCCCGCAAACTTCTCGAATCTCTCAAGACAATCCGCGTAGAGCCGGCAGGTGCCTTCGGAGTAGCGCCGCACCGCCGAAATGTGGATTTTATATTCTTCTATCCAGGTATGTAACTTATTATTTTCCATATATTTATGGTAAGAAATGCCCTATAAGGGTATTCCGACTCGACTAGAGTCTATTCGGATTTTGAAACGGGTTGAAGGCCCAGTTCGGCGGCCTTTTTCCTCATCAGCGCATCCGCAGCCTCGAACTCGTTGGGAATTACCCCGTCGAGAATTGCGTTCTTCACATATTCCTTGATTATGCCGATCGTGTTGCAAGGCGGAATGCCGAATACCTCCATAACATACTCCCCGTTAATCGGGTTCTTGAAGTTGCGCACGGCATCCTTCGCCTCCACCTCCACAAGTTTGCGGCTCACAAGAGCGAAATTCTCGTGCAGCCGTTCCACCTTTTTGAGGTTTTTCGAGGTTATGTCGCCGTGGCAGAGAATCATCAGATCGTCGATGTCGTCTCCGGCCTCGAAAAGAAGACGCCTGACAGCGGAGTCCGTAACCTCCTCTGTGACAAGGGCTATGGGCCTGAGGTGCAGCTCCACGAGTTTCTTCACATAGTCCATTTTCTCGTTCAGAGGCATCTTCAGCGCCTTGAAAATCTTCGGCACCATCCGTCCCCCCACCACTTCGTGGCCGTGGAAAGTCCAGCCGACGGCGGGGTCGTAGCGTTTTGTGGCGGGTTTTCCGATGTCGTGAAGCAGCGCCGCCCAGCGAAGCCAGACATTCGGCTCCGTACGCACCTCGGAGGTCTTTTCGCCCGAAGGAGTTAGGATGTAGTCCTTGAGACGCCCCTCGGCGATGGCCTCGTTTTCCAATCGGGCGACATTGTCCAGCACCTGGAGGGTGTGGGTGAAATTGTCCTTGTGGCCGTGGCCTTCCACAGACTCCACACCCTTGAGGTTGACAAGCTGCGGAAGAATGAGCTCGAGAAGAGAGGTGTCGTCAAGAAGATAGAAACCCATAGACGGCTTGGGAGTTACCAGAATTTTGTTCAACTCGTCAACTATCCTCTCCTTGGAAAGGATTTCAAGACGGTCGCGGTTGCGGCGGATGGACTCCAGCGACTCGGGAACAATCTTGAACTCGTGCTCGGGAGTGGAAAGTTTTGTCGCGAAACGGATGGCGCGGATCATTCTCAGAGGGTCGTCGCTGTAGGTCGTGTCAGGGTCGAGCGGAGTGCGGATGACTCCGTCCGCAAGATCCCTAATTCCGCCGAACGGATCGACGAGCGCCCCGAAGTCCTCCTTCTGAAGACTGAACGCCATAGCGTTGATGGTGAAGTCGCGGCGAAGCTGATCTTCGCGGAGAGTTCCGTCCTCCACTATGGGTTTACGGGAGTCTCTGCGGTAGCTTTCTTTTCTCGCCCCGACGAACTCCACCTCCACTCCGTGGTAGCGGAGCATCGCAGTGCCGAAATTCTTGAAAACTGAGACATTCACCTTGTGCGGACGGGGTTTTTCATCGGATTTTTCCGTGTAACAACTTTGTTTCGCTCGGTAACATTCTTGTTTTTCTATCTGAGCAGCAACTTCTTGCGCCAATTCAATGCCACTTCCCTCCACAACGATGTCAATGTCCTTGTTCGGCCGCTGGAGAAAGCAGTCACGCACATATCCGCCTATGACAAACGCCCTGACGCCCATTTTTTCGGCCGCATCAGAGACGATTTTGAATATCCGATGATTTAAAAAGTCTTTATATTCCGCCATAAAATCCGCTATATTTTCCTGTCAAATCTTGTCTATAAAAATCCCGAATTTCAATACTCATTTTGTCGGGGAAGGAGCGATTTTCCACGCCTGCATTTCGGCATATTTCGGGAACTCGCGAAGAGGAACCAACGCGCCGTCCTCCCCTTTTCGGAAACCGAGCGTTCGCCTGCCGTTGGTTATGAAAACATATTTCACATCCAGCTTGAAGTTGTAGCCCGCCACCTGCATCAGCACATCCTCCGTCAGCTCCACATCAGGTCTTTTGCACTCCACGACGGCAAGCGGCCGCGCATCTCCCCTGCCGAAAACGACGATGTCCGCCCTGAGGGGTTTGTCCCCCAGTTTCATAGACACCTCTGACATCATAAGATGCTCCGGCACGCCCATCTCGTCCCTCAAAAGGGCGATAAACCACTGCCGCACCCTTTCCTCGGGGGTAAGGGCGACCGCTTTTTTCCTCAGCGGGTCAAATATGGTCTGTGTCTGCGGGTCCATTGTCAAAAATCAATCTCGCAAAGTTAGGGAAATTGTGCTAAATTTGCAGCCTGCGAGTGAGGTCAATTGCACAATTTAGTCACAAACTGACTTAAAAGTATGAAAAAGACGATAGACATAGTTTACGAAGACAAATGGCTTGTCGCAATCAACAAGCCGAGCGGACTTATGAGCGTAGCCGGGAACAGAAAAGACGTCGTCACAGCCTATATGCTTGTGAATGACTATCTTACCCACAAATACAACGGCCGCATCCACGCCCACGTCCTCCACCGCCTTGACCGCGACACCTCCGGAGTCCTGGTTTTCGCAAAGGATTTCAAGGTGAAGGAAGCCCTCACCCACAATTGGAACGAGAATGTAACTGAGAGAAAGTATGTCGCTGTGGTAAAGGGAGTTCCCTCCCCGGAGCAGGGCAGGATTGTGAGCTATCTCACCGAAGGGGGCAACTATATGGTCTATTCTTCCCTCACAGACAACGGCGGCGAAGTGGCTGTGACCAACTACAGCGTCCTTAAAACCGATGGGCACCACTCTCTAGTGGAATTTACCCTTGAAACCGGCCGCAAAAACCAGATAAGGGTCCAGAGCGCCACACACCTTCACTGCCCCATTCTCGGCGACAGCAAATACGGCGACGGCGCCTCCTCCGCCAAGCGGCTCTGCCTTCACGCAAAGACCCTCGGGCTGGTTCATCCCGTCACAGGCAAAGCCCTGAGAATCACCGCCAATCCCCCGCGCTATTTCAACGGATTGTTTGAGCAAGAGGAGAAGGAAATTGAACATAAAGTTAAGCCAGAAGAATAACCCTTCTGGCTTTGCTTTTTATTCGGCTTCTTTGATTAGGGCTTTGTTAGTCCGACCGTCAATATAGATTTCAAGATCGCGGTCGAAACGCACATGACGGATGAACTCGTCCTCGTAAACGGCAGGCATTGCGTCCAGCTTCTCCGACTCGAAGCACTCCCCGAGGCGAGAATACGGATTCACATTCACATAGCCCGCGTTCGCCGAGGTCATATTCTGGAAAAAGTGCGTCCCCTGGCTCGGCTCAATCCGGAAATCCTCCAGACAGCACTCCGCGATGACCTTCGCCTCCGAAATGTCGCTCCATTTCACTCCCACTCCGAGGCTCGGGATGCTCGAACCCCAACGGCCGTAGCCTGCAAGCACATAATTGCGCTTTTCCTTCCTCATTGCGGCGTTCAGCGCTGTGAGCGAGGAGGCCATCTGAGAGGTCTTCATCTTGTCGAAACTCTCCTTCTTGAGGTAGATTATATCCCTGATGCCGCTGATTTCGCCGGGGCCAATCGCGCAGCCGCTGCGAAGAAGAGCCCCGCTCTGGTCAATTTTTGACCAGTCCACTGCGCGGCTGTTCAGCCCGTCTGAGGATATTGGCCTGATTTGAAGCACCTTGAAACTGGATCTTCTGTTTGTGCGCAGTTCTGCAGCAAATTCGATCTCCACGTCACACCTGACCTCCTGCTTCATAATCCCCATCAGAGAGTCAATAATCTCGGCGAGCGGGAAGGTGCGGTACTTGAGAATCTGGGCGAAAGTGATGAATTTCGGGCCTTCGGGGGCTGCGGAGTCCACCATACGCATATTTTCGTAGTCCCAGGTGGAAACGACCCTGGAGAAAGAGCGGAATTTCGCGCAGTCCGCCACCGGTATCCTCTCAAGGTTCACTGCATCGTCAACCGAAGTCTTGAATTTCTCAGGACTCAGGTTCAGGGCGAACATCGCCGTCTGGGTTTCCTTCATCGTGAGGTCCGGAGTGGAGGTCTGAAGCACGTTGCGCGGGTATTTCGGCGAAAAGCGGAGCACGGTGTCCCCGTCAACCACAGCCTTTCCCAGTCCGAACGCGACCTTTGCGATGCCGCTCTCCGGGGTTTCGTTGCCGATGGGGTAGAAATTCACCGAACGGGCGACTCCGGAAAGGGTCGGGAACCAGTAGCCGTGGTCCTCGCTGCCGCAGATTTCCTGAATCACGATAGCCATCTTCTCCTCCGAAATCACATTCGCCGTGGAGAGGATATATCCCCTCGAAGAAGCGAAATAGATGGAGGCATACACCGACTTTATAGCCTTTGAAAGCAGGCGGAGCTGCTGGTCCTCGTTGTCGGTGCACGGGATCATATAGGTGGAATACACTCCGGCAAAAGGCTGATAGTAAGAATCTTCCAGTTTGGAGGAAGAGCGCACCGCAATAGGTTTTCTGACAGTACGGATGAATACTCTCAAGGAGTCGGTGAGTTCCTGCGGAAGGGTCGATGCGACGAATTCAGAGAGAATTTCCGCGTCAGTAAGATCCGCGCCGATTACGTACTGGAGACCGTTCTCGAGAATGAAGCGGTCAAACCAGTCGGTAGTGATGACCAAGGTTCTCGGCACAGCCACCCTGACATCCTCCCATTTCTCGTAAAAATCGTATTTGTGCAAGACGTGGTTAAGGAAGGCAAGTCCGCGGGCTTTTCCGCCGAGCGAGCCCTCACCAAGACGCGCGAAGCGGATGGTGTCGTTGTAGGTTTCCCTGTCAAAACGGGCAATCACGCCCACACCCTGACTTTTTCGAAAGTCGTGCACCATCTTAACGTTCGCTGCTTTCACCTTCTCCAGGTCGTCCCCCTCCCCGATGCTGATTTCCCTGAAATGGTTGGCAAGAGAAAACAGTCCCCGGGCATAGAGCCAGCGGGAAATGTAGTTGCGCTCGGAAAGGCTGCGCAGAGCCGAGTCGGAGATGGTCCGCATAATTTCCTCGAAGTCGTGCAGGTCCTTTCCCCTTGCGGTCACTTCCCCCGTTTCAGGGTCGGTCACGACGAAATCCCCGAAGCCGAACTCACGGCCGATGTATTCGCTGAGCTCGTGGGTGAGGGTTTTTGAGGATTTGAGGATGAATCCCACTCCGAGTTTTTCAGCGGTTTCCCGCATACTTTCCTGCGAAGACTGCATCAAGAAAGGCATCGAAGGGTCGTCCTCCCGCACAAGGCGGCAAAGGTCCACTCCCGCGTCAATTTTCTCCGTTTCCGGCCGGTCGCCCCTGTGAAGAACGAATCCGATGTCGGAGATGACTCCGAGAAGGTGGGAAGAATAACGGCGGTAGAGCTCCACAGCCTCGTCGTAGCAGGTTGCAAGCAGGATTTTCGGCCGGGCCCTCTTTCTTTGAATCTGCTGGTCCTCGTTCAGAGTGTCGCGCACCGAGGCGCTGTTCTGCTGCAGGACGAGCTTGTAGAGGAGCGGGAGGTAGGTGGAGTAGTAGCGGACAGAGTCCTCGATTAGGAGAATGGCCCTCGCGCCCATCCCGAGAATGTCGTTTTCGGCGTTCAGGCGGTCCTCCAGAAGCTTGATGATGGCGATGATGACGTCGGTGTTGTTGTCCCAGCAGAACACATAGTCAATGCAGGACGTGTCCCTCTCGGCAATCTGGCGGTAAATCTCCTTCGAGAACGAGCAGAGGAGCACCACAGGGGTCTGCGGGGCGATTTCCTTCACATCGTGTGAAAAGGCGGAGACGTCGGTCTTGCCGAGGTTGTACATCGTGATGACAAGGTCGTAGCTTTCCCCGCCGGAGAGTTTCTCCAGAGCCTCTGCAGTGGTTTCGGAGCGCTCGATGGAAGGCGGGTTACTCAGATTGAGCTCCGAGTACTCCCGCATAATCCTGTGCTCGATGTGCCCGTCCTCCTCCAGAGAGAAGCTGTCGTAGCTGTTGCAGACAAGGAGAATCCGCCGGATCCTCCGGGACATTAGTTCCAACGCCATAATGAGTTTCTAACTATATATTCCACTTTTGAACAAGGCGCGTAACGCAGTAATTCGCCATTTAGGACAATCTACACTAACCCTTGATCTACCATAGCGTTGGCTACTTTGATGAAGCCGGCTATGTTCGCGCCCTTGACATAATTGATGTACCCGTCGCTCTCGGTGCCGTATTTGAGGCAGGCCTTGTGGATGTCGGACATAATGCGGTGCAGCTCCTCGTCCACCCTCTCGGCAGTCCAGCCGTAGCGGATGGAGTTCTGGGTCATCTCAAGCCCCGAAGTTGCCACTCCGCCGGCGTTCGAAGCCTTGCCCGGAGAGTAAAGCAGGCGTGCGCCCTGGAAAACAGCGATTGCCTCCGGGGTTGATGGCATATTCGCACCCTCCACAACGCAGAAGCAGCCTCCCGCAACAAGAGCCTCGGCATCAGCCTTTTCAATCTCGTTCTGGGTCGCGCAAGGAAGCGCTATATCGCACTTAACCCTCTTCCACGGCCTTTCGCCTGGATAGTATGTCGCCGTAGGGTATTTTTCCGCATATTCACGGATTCTGCCCCTGCGGACATTTTTGAGAGTGAACACATATTTCATTTTCTCCTCATCGAGACCGTCAGGATCATAAACGAATCCGTCTGAGTCAGAGAGGGTTACAACCTTAGCTCCGAGCCTCATAGCTTTCTCGGCGGCATACTGGGCCACATTTCCGGAGCCGGAGACGAGCACGGTCTTGCCTTCGAAGGTCTCGCCGCGGGTTGCAAGCATATCCTGCGCAAAGTAGCAGACGCCATATCCGGTTGCCTGCGGACGGAGAAGGCTGCCGCCCCATCCGAGCCCCTTGCCGGTGAGAGTGCCGGTGAACTCGTCGCGAAGCCTCTTGTACTGACCGAAAAGGAAGCCGACTTCGCGTCCGCCCACTCCGATGTCGCCTGCAGGGACGTCGGTGTCCGGGCCTATATGTCGCTGAAGCTCAGTCATAAAGCTCTGGCAGAAGCGCATAACCTCCGCATCGGACTTTCCGCGCGGGTTGAAGTTGGATCCGCCCTTCGCGCCACCCATAGGAAGGGTCGTGAGGGCGTTTTTGAAGGTCTGCTCGAAGGCAAGGAACTTCATTATGCTGAGGTTCACGCTGGAGTGGAAACGGATGCCGCCCTTATACGGGCCGATGGCGCTGTTCATCTGCACCCTGTAGCCCCTGTTGATATGGATTTCGCCCTTGTCGTCGGTCCACGGAACACGGAACATTATCACCCTTTCAGGCTCCACCATCCTCTCAAGTATCTTCTGGTCAAGCAGATGCGGGTACTCGAAAAGGTAGGGAGCGACGCTCTCCACGACTTCGCCGACAGCCTGGTGAAACTCCTTTTCGCCCGGGTTGCGCTCGATGAGCTCAGCCATAAATTTTTCAATGTAGTCTTTTACGATTTTTTCCATATCAACGCGGATTTAAAAATTAAAACACTTTGACTTCAGCCCCCAAGGGCATCCCACAAATTTAGGAATTTTTCTCAACGCACACAAACAAAAAACAGCGGCGGGGTTTCCGTCGCTGCTAATAATATGTCGATCCTTTTTTTGTCTTAGTTGTTTGATACTGCAAAGTTTTCCCGAATTTTCCTCCAGATTGCAAATGGTAATGTAATAGGCAAAAAAAAATCCCGGGTGTGAAGTCCCGGGAATGTAAATCAAATTGCTTTGATGTATTTTGTGGAGTCACTTGCGTAAAAGAGGGCTCTTACCTCTCATATTCCACGCGTGCGCGCACATCGATGACGGTTTCCAAATATTTCGTGAGTTCGTCTCTCATCGGGTCTGCCTTGTAGGCTGCGAGGTCCGCCCAGTTGTCGAAGTCTTCGATAAGAATTGCGTCGTATGACGTCGCCGAGTCGTTTCGGTTGATTCCCACTTCAACATTCTTGAGCCCCGGAACAATCCCGAGGAGGGACGCATAGCGTTCTTTGACGTCTTCAGCGATTTCTTTGGAAGTTTTGCCATCTGATGGCTTGAATTTCCACATTATAGTATGCCTAACCATATTGATATAGTGTTTAGTTATAAGAGTTTTTCCTTATAAAATAAAGGGGCCGCAAGGGCGGTTCAAGGCGGTCGCCTAAACCGCTTATAAAGTTAGGTATAAAAATCCGAGTTAACAAACTTATTCGCAATTTCCGAAGAAATAATTGTATTTTCTCCAAAGGGACGGGCGCAGTGATGCGCTGGCTAGGAGAGCCGGAGAACAGCGTCGCAGAAGTCAATGACCCTTTCGCGATGAGTTATGAAAATCATCGTGCGGCCGTTGCGGGACGATGTAAGCCTCTGGAGCAGAAGGTCTTCCGTTTCAGAATCGAGAGCGGAGCTGAACTCGTCCAGAAGAAGAATGCTGCCCGGGCGCAGAAGAGCCCTTGCGATGGCTATTCTCTGAGCCTGCCCCTCGGAAAGACCGCCGCCCGCTTCAAAACACTGGGTGTCCAGCCCGTCGGGGAGTTCAAGAATGAAATCCGCCGCCGCAGTGTGGAGCGCCTCCTTCATCCTATCTTCGTCCGCCCCGGGGTCCCCCATCTGGAGATTTTCCCTCACCGTGCCGCTGAAAAGCGTGTTGCCCTGCGGGACATAAATGAGGTTGCAGCGGGTCGCTTCGGAGGCGGGAACGCTCTCGGTGGCGCTGTAGAGCGTGAGGGAGCCGCGCGTCGGGCTCAGGAGCGAGAGCATCAGACGGATGAGCGTGCTCTTCCCTATCCCGGTCGGGCCCACGATAGCGGTCTTCGAACCGGGAGCGAAATCGAAAGAGAAATCAGTGAAGATGTCGGAGCGGCCGTCGAAGTAGCGGAACGAGAGATTTTCTATCCTTATTCCCGCAGTCCCCTCGATGAAACGGCGCTCCTGGGCTGTTTCACGCGGCAGGGAGGCAATTTCCTCAAGACGGTCTATGCTGGCTGTGCAGCGAAGGACCGAAGGAAGCTGATCGCTTGCCTGCACGAGAGGCCTCTGAACCTGCCCCACAAGCTGGAGAATTGCAGTCATAAGACCGTAGGTGACCGTTCCCTTCGAGATGCCGAAAACCGCCCAGAGGAAGGCTACGGCGTAACCTATTGTGAATGAAAAGCCTATGAGGGCGCGGGCAAGTACGCTGAAGCGTGCCCTGGTCATATTCTTTTTGAAATTGTCGTTCTGCAGCCCGCTCAGGGAGTCGATGCTGGTCTCGGTGTATTCAAGGCTCTGAAGGAGAGTCAGATGCTGGAAGGATTCCTGGATGTGGGACTGGACCGAGGAGTCGCTGCGACGGATGTCGAGCGTAAGGTCACGAACCTTGAAGGTGACATAGCGTCCTCCGATGATTGCGACAGGAACGATGAGAGCGAGAATCCACGCCAGACGGACGTCAATCGTAAGGATGTAGGCGAATGCGGCCACAAACTGCACCACAGCCCAGAAAAGGTTCGGGATGGAGGAGCAGAAGGCGGAGGAAACGCTGGTGACATCCACCTGAAGCCTGTTCAGCATATCCCCGGAATGGTATTTCCGAGTGTATTCGTTTTTAAGGTGGAGAAGATTCTCAAAGAGCCTCTGGCGCAGGGAATTGGACATCCCGACGGCCATTTTTGTCTCGCAGTAGCCCTTTGCGGCCGCAACGACCGGGCGGGCCATTGAAAGCACCACATAGACAGCGGCAAGAGAGGCAAGAGAGAACTTTCCCTCGGGGACTCCCTCGAAATGGGCGACAGCCTCATCCACAAGCGCCTTGCCCAGCCACACATAGCTCAGGGCAAGACCGACCATCACCACCTGCAGAAAGAGCACGAAAGCGTATGTCCAGCCGTAAGGCTTGACTTCACGAAGAAACCAGCGGACATAACCCATACTCTATAGCAATTTTTCAAATATTTGACTTATATCTACAAAAGCCATCCTTCTTTAATCAAGCTCTCAAATCCCACGCACTTTTTCCATCCCACAAACCTCCCCTCATTTTTATCTGAACCCCCTGCACCCCCTGTCAGGGGGATT
>CAYNDY010000007.1:18284-23644 GCA_964396105.1 uncultured Muribaculaceae bacterium | reverse complement strand
CCAAAACCTATGACCGCCGCAAGCAGAAAGCCCCATTCCCAGCCCCAGCGGGCCACAACCGCCGCAATGAGGGCGAAGGAAATGAATTCGCCTATATAGGGACTGGAGCTGAAAATGCTGTAGAATGTGCCCCTTCGGGACATCGGAAACCAGCGGGAAAGGGATATGACTCCGGGAGCCGGGCCCATAGACTGGAACCATCCGTTGGCGCCCCAGAGCACTATGCTGCAGACAAAAAGGGTCGTTTTGGAAAGGACGGAGCCTGTCACGGCGCAGGCGAGAATCCCGATTACAAGATTCACGGCCGAGGAGAGCAGCAGACCCACGCCCATAAAGCGGCGGATGTTGCAGTAGTCGGCGATGAACCCGTTTGCGAGTTTGCCGAAGGCGTAAATCAAAAGCAGCGCTGAGCCGATGAGGCCGAGTTCGCCGGCGGAGAGCACTCCGGAGTCGATTATGGGCTGTTTCACTACGCTGAGGCTCATCCGGCAGACATAGTAGAGGCTGTAGCCAAGAAGAACGCCCGTGAAGGTGCTGCGGCAGGCTTTTTTGTAAACAGTCTGCACCTCTTCCCCAGGAATCTGCGCGGAAGAAGGGCGGCTTATTCTGAAAAATGAAAGGATGCTTTTCATTGCCTATCCTCCTTTTCTACGGGTGAAAGTATCGAGCCTTTATAGGCAGCGGTGAGCCCCACGGCGCGGACCACAAGGTGAATGAAATATGCCCCCAGGAGAAAGTGCACTGCAAGAGAAGGGTCCGGGCGGAAAATCGCGGCGAGAACGAAGTAACTTCCGAGAAATGAGAGGGTTGAGAGCACCATAACATTGCGGATGGGCTTTGCGGCGGTGGCCCCGATATAGACTCCGTCCCAGGCGAAGGCTATGCATCCGAAGGCGGGCATAATGTAGAGCCAGAGCATATATGGCGAGCAGGCTCCGATGACCTCCGCGTCGGAAGTGAGGATGCCGAGAATCCACTCCCCGCCGAAGATGTAGATGAGGGTGAATAGGAGGCAGACTGCGGCGGACCAGAGGAATATCCATCGCACCGTAAGTCTCAGTCCTCCCGGGTCTTTCGCCCCGACAAACCTTCCCACGAGAGCCTCACCCGCGAAGGCGAACCCGTCGGTGAAGTAGGAGAAGAGCATCAGGATTTTCATAAGGATGGAGGCTACGGCAAGAGCGAGGTCGCCGTAGGAGGTGGCGATGAGGGTGAAGCCGATGTAAACCCCGATGAAGCTGAGCGAGCGGACGAAAAGGTCGGCGTTGAGGGAGAAATATCTGCGGATTTCGCTGCCCCGGAAGGCTTCCCGGAGGAGTTCGCGCCCCCGGCAGAGAGCAAAGGTCCGCTTCCAGTATTTCGCGGCAAGGATGCTTCCAGCAAGAAGAAGCCCCGAGTATTGTGCAATCACGACGGCGACGGCGATGCCCCTGAAGCCGATTCCGCTCAACTGAACGGGTCCTGCGTGGAGTCCGAGGGAAAGGAAAATGGCGCAGAGGACATTGAGGAAAGTCACTGTGAGGTCAACGGCCATCGCGCTCACGGTGTCCTGAAGGCCGATGAACCAGCCTCTGAAGGCCATAAGGGAGAGAGTCGCGGGCACGGCGAGGATGCGGATGTAGAAATACTGCGAGGCGAGGCTCTTAACCTCCGGGCTGCACGGGATGCAGAGAAAGGCGACCTGCAGGATGACCCATTGAAGCAGAAGGCAGACGGCGGCAAAGCCGAGCGCGACTCCCACTCCTCTGGTGAGGATGGTGGCGATTCCCCTCCAATCCCGCCTGCCGTAGGCCTGTGCGGTCATTCCGCTTGTCCCCAGCCTCAGAAAATCGAAGCACCAGTAGAGCATATCGAAAATCATCGAGCCGATGGAGATGCCGCCGATGAAAGTGGCCGCAGGGATTATCTCCGAAGGCTGATGACCCGCCACGGCGATGTCCACGATGCCGATAAGTGGCACCGCCACGTTCGCAAGGATGCTCGGAAGGGCAAGGGAGAGGACTTCCCTGTTGATTGCCCTGGAGGCGGGGGATATGCGAAGGCTGAGCGTTTTCATTTTATGGCGTGGGTGGAGTTGGATTGGGGCGAAGGCTAACGATATTTTGTGGACTCCTCAATCATTCCGAGGTAGGAGTCATATCTTTCGGGACTGATTTCACCCCTCTCCACAGCCTCTTTCACGGCGCAGTGGGGCTCGTGGGTGTGGGTGCAGGGGGTAAAGCGGCAGTTTTCGGACTCGCGGAGCATTTCCGGGAAGTAGAGCGGGATTTCCTCCTTCTCAAGGTCCACAAGGCCGAAGCCGCGGATGCCCGGAGTGTCGATTATGTAGGCCTTTTCGCCGCCGAAGTCGGCCTGGTACATTTCGTAGAAGGTGGTGGTGTGGCGGCCCTGAAGGTGCGCCTCGGAGATTTCGCCCGTGCGGGGGGTGAGCGAAGGGTCAAGGGCCTTTATGAGCGAGGACTTGCCCACTCCGGAAACTCCGGAAAAGAGCGAAATGCAGGGCTGGGGGGCTTCCGCAGGGGCTTTTTGCGGGGCGGGTGCATCAGGGACGTCAGCCGAATGGGTCTCATTGGCGGCGGCGTCATCTGAAGAGGCGTCGCACTTCTGAAGGCAGAGGCGCCTCAGCTCCTCAATCCCCTCTCCGGTTTTTGCAGAGACCTCGATGACGGGATAGCCCGCGGAGGCGTAGATTCTGTGGAAATTCTCCAAAGACTCCCTGAACTCGTCGGGGAACTCCCTCACTATGTCGATTTTGTTCAGAACAATCACGGGCTTCACGCCATACACCTCGCAGGTCACGAGCAGGCGGTCCACAAAGGGGAGTTTCACCTCGGGAAAGGCAAGGGTCACCACGAGGAAGGCACGGTCGATGTTGGCGGCGATTATGTGCGCCTGACGGCTAAGGTTCACCGATTTGCGGATTATGTAGTTGCGGCGCGGAAGAATCCTTACGATCGCTGCCGGAGCGGCTTCGCTTGCGGGAACGCCCCCGTCTTCGAGCGGCTCCCCGTCGGCATAGAACTCCACGCTGTCCCCGACCGCAACGGGATTTGTCGCGCTCTTTCCCTCCAGCCGCACCTTGCCCCTGAGCACCGCCGGGAAGAGGTTCCACCCGGGGAGGATTGTCAGCAGGTAGTGGCTGCCTGTGTGTTTTACTACTGTCGCTGTGCCGGTCATCGCTTATAAAATTCTTACTGAGCCGCCCCCTGGAGGGGGCTTCCGTTGATATAAACTTGCAAATATACGAAGCCTATTTCATTTTTGGGTCTTGAAAAGGAAATATGTGGCGAGTTTTGGGGCTTATTTGCATTGGATTTTATACCTTTGCGGCCCGAAAAACGAAAAGTATGCGAATCAACAAAAATATATTCTGGGGATATATGGCGGGCATCATCACGGGCGTGACCTACGGAATGAACCCGCTCTTTGCGATGCCTATTCTCAAGGCCGGAGTGCAGACCGACACCGTGCTCTTCGTCCGCTACGCCGTGGCTGTCGTGGTGCTGGCCGCGAGCATCCTCATCTCCCGGAAGTCGTTCAAAGTCAGCAAGAAGCAGTTCGCCTGGCTGGTTATCCTCGGGCTTCTTTTTTCCAACAGCAGCCTCGGACTTTTCCTCGCCTACAAATACATTCCTTCGGGCGTCGCCACCACGATTGTATTTCTCTACCCCACCCTCGTCGCCCTCATAATGGTGTTCCTCAAGGTCTATCCATCCTGGCAGACCTGGGTCTCCATCGCGTTGACTTTCATTGCGATACTGTTCCTGTGCAACTACGACTCCTCACAGCCAATCGGATGGCAGGGCATACTTCTCGCGTTTTTCTCCGCCCTCGTCTATGCGGTTTTCATCGTGATAATAAACCAGAAAAGGTGCGTCAAAATCATCCCCAACGACATCCTCACCTTCTATTCTCTCGCGACGGGGTGCGTGGTTTTCGGCGCGATAGCCCTTCTGAACAGCCTCACGGGCAAGGGGTCGATGATTGAGGATTTCGCCCTTCTGAACAGCCACGCCACGATGTGGATTAACCTCGTGCTTCTCGCGGTCATCCCGACGGTAATCTCCACGGCCACTCTTGCGGCCTCAACAAAAATAATCGGCGCCACCAAAGCCTCGGTTATGGGAGTTTTCGAGCCCCTCACGGCCATCCTCATCGGCACTCTGGTATTCGGAGAAAAGATGACCTGGAGCATCGCAGCGGGCATTTTCCTCGCGATTTTCGCCATCTGCTTCATGATTCTCTCCCCGGGGAAGAAACACGGAAGCAAAGCGGGGAAAGCCCCTGCGGCAAACGAAGCGCATTAATTTTCGCGCCCCGCGCCCTCTGGGGAACTCTCTCTAAGGCAAAAAATCATTATATTTGTCGTTTGGATTTTCGCGGTCGCT
Organism: uncultured Muribaculaceae bacterium; assembly: GCA_964396105.1. Taxonomy (GTDB): domain Bacteria; phylum Bacteroidota; class Bacteroidia; order Bacteroidales; family UBA932; genus Cryptobacteroides. The sequence goes on along the minus strand of CAYNDY010000007.1, from coordinate 19,256 downwards.
CCGCATCTTCCCTTTCACGCCCTACAGGCTCAGGGCGGCAGTGCGAAATATAGACAAACTTTAGTTCATTATGATTACGGAAAACCAGATAGAACAGGCGCTCAAGGACCTGTTTTCTTCCCTCACATTTTCGGCGGAGCCTTCAGGGCTCTATGACCCTCTGAGGTATATGATCAGCATCGGCGGCAAAAGAATCCGTCCGCGTCTGTGCCTTCTCGCCTACTCCCTTTTCAAAGACAAGTTGGGCGAAGAAGTGCTCGCTCCGGCGGCTGCGCTCGAGGTTTTCCACAGTTTCACCCTCATCCACGACGACATTATGGACAACGCTCCCATCCGGCGCGGCGTCCCGACGGTGTGGAAGAAATGGGACGGGAATACGGCCATCCTTTCGGGCGATTCGATGTGCATAGAAAGTTACCGTCTGCTTGCAAAAGCCCCCTCACGCGTGCTCCCGGAGGTTCTGTCGCTCTTTTCCGACACGGCGGCCCAGGTCTGCGAGGGTCAGCAGTACGATATGGATTTCGAGGACAAGGATTTCGTCCCGATGGACAGTTACATTATGATGATCGGGCTCAAGACGGCGGTGCTGCTCGCCTGCGCGGCCAAAATGGGCGCTCTCATCGCGGGGGCGGACAGTTCAGCCTGCGAGAAAGTCTACAAATATGGATATTCGCTCGGGCTGGCGTTCCAGGTGGCTGACGACTATCTGGACACTTTCGGGGACAGCGCGGTGTTCGGCAAGGCAATCGGCGGCGACATCGTGAACAACAAGAAGACCTGGCTGCTCACCAGGGTCTATGAAAGCGTGAAAAACTCCCCTGACGAGAGGCTTGCGCTTGTGAACGCTATGAATATGCCTGTGGGGACGGCGGCCGAAAGGCAGGCGAAGATTGAGGCGGTGCGGGAGATTTACCTCAAGGCGGGGGTCGATGAGGCCGCGAAAGCGGAAATCCGGCGCTACCACGAGGAGGC
>CAYNDY010000007.1:0-18184 GCA_964396105.1 uncultured Muribaculaceae bacterium | reverse complement strand
TGAAAAAATCGGAACTTGAGATAATGGCGCCGGCGGGCAATTTCGAATGTCTCTACGCGGCGATTGAAGGCGGGGCGAATTCCGTCTATTTCGGCGTGGGGAACCTGAATATGCGCTCCCATTCGGCAAACAATTTTTCTGCGGACGACCTTGAGGAAGTCTGCCGGGTGTGCCGCGAAAACGGGGTCCGGTCCTATCTCACTCTGAACATAGTCCTCTACCAGGAAGACCTCGCCCCGATGAGGGAAACTCTCGACGCGGCGAAAAAGGCAGGAGTCAGCGCAGTCATAGCCTCGGATATGGCCGCCATCGCCTACTGCAGGCAGATTGGCCTTGAGGTCCACATCTCCACCCAGCTCAGCATCTCCAATGTGGAAGCCCTGAGGTTCTACGCTCAGTTCGCCGATGTGATTGTCCTCGCCCGCGAGCTCAACCTCCATCAGGTCAAGGAAATCCACGAGACCATTGTGCGCGAAGGAATTTGCGGCCCGTCCGGAAGACTCGTAGAGATTGAAATGTTCGCCCACGGAGCGCTCTGTATGGCCATTTCCGGCAAGTGCTACCTGAGCCTCCACGCCTACGGAGCCTCTGCGAACAGGGGGGCCTGCTACCAGATATGCCGCCGGGGCTATGAGGTCACCGACCTTGAAACGGGCAATCAGCTTCTTGTGGACAACAAATACATAATGTCCCCCAAAGACCTGTGTACCATAGAGTTTATGGACAAGATCATAGACGCGGGAGTGACCGTCTTCAAGATTGAGGGCAGGGCCCGCAGTGCGGAATACGTCAAAAAGGCCGCCTCGTGCTACAGGCGCGCCGCCGACGCCGTCTGCGAAGGCCGCTACACCCCTGAGCTTGCCGCCTCGCTAAAGACCGAGCTCTCGGAAGTATTCAACCGGGGCTTCTGGGACGGCTACTATCAGGGCGCACGCCTCGGACAGTGGAGCGAAGTCTACGGCAGCCGCTCCACCAGGAAAAAAGTTTACACCGGCAAGGTCACGAACTGGTTCGACAAGCTTTCCGTGGCGGAGCTTCTGATTGAATCTGCCCCTCTGAAAGTCGGCGACCGCATCCTCATTATGGGCCCGACAACTGGAGTGGTGGAAACGACGGTAAAGGAAATAAGGGTGGACCTCAAGCCGGTGGAAGAGGCCCCCAAAGGCACGCTCTGCTCCATCCCGGTAGATTTCAGTCTCGACTCCGACACTCTCCGCGAAGTTTCCCGCCCCGAAGAGAACGAGGGGAAATCCGGCGAAAACGCCGCCTCCCCAGCCGCCTCCTCCCACCCGACGCGCCTCCGCCGTTCCGACAAAGTCTACATCTGGGCCGAATCCTAAAGTTCAGCCGCCGCGTGAACTTTTAATCAGAATGGCTTCTTGTCAAGTGACGAATCAAAATTGCCGAACATCGGGGTGAGTTTCGGGAACTTGCCACCCACTCTGGTGGTGGCGGTTCTGAAGAACTCCGACTTGGAACCGTCAGGATCACAGACCTTGGAGAGATTCTCCTGCGCTTTGACAGAATCGCCAAGGCGGGCGAATGCGATAGCACGGAGAAGATCTTCGTACGAGGTGTCGATAAGATTGTCATAAGGTTTGCCGACACCCAGGTTCTCCGGCCATTCCAGAGCCTCGTCGATGCGTTTAAGAGCACCCTTGAAATTCCCCCTGTCAATACACTCAGCCGCAAGATGGAGTTTTACATCACGCCACATCACGTGGCTGCCGCCCTGTCCCTCGAAAGGAAGGACTCGCATTGCGGTGATTGTTTTATCCGCTTTGCCGTACTGTCCGAGGGCAATGAGAGTCTTGAGATAGGTGTCACCTATATGAAAGTTGTCCCTATGCTTGAGGTAATATAGTTCGACAACCTTGAGCGCCTTGACATATTCCCCTGCGTTATAGTGCCAAAGAGCAAGGCTCTGAACATAGCGCCACTGCTGCGGATCAAGCCGATGAGCCTTCTCAATGTCGGACTGAGAGTCCGTGAGCGCACTGCGGAAAGCATAGAACGGGGCATAGTCGGGCTCGTAGCCGGCCAAAGTTTCTATAGCCTCAGCACGATGTCCGAGGAAATCTTCCAGCATCGAAAACATATAGCCACACTTCCATCCGCCCCCGTTCTTGACAGCCCACTCAAGCGGCTGCCACGACTCCGCCCTGAAGGGGAATACGAGATCAACCGTAGAGCCCTCAACCGAAGGAATTGCAGCCGTATCTCTCCTGAGCCACGCCGTCCAAACCGCGAGCAGAGCATTCTGCTCCGGACAAGATTCGAGAAGTTTCGCCGCCTTGTCCGCAAGGGCGAGACGGCTGTAGAATGAGGCATATTCGAGATAGACCTGCCAGCGCAGTTCCTCCTTCACGGAGGCGGCAAGTTCAGAAGGGGAAATCTCTCCGGCGAGCATACGCTCCATAGCCGGGAACGGGCAGAGAGGATCAAGCGATTCGATGGCCGAAAGCCATTTCTCCGACGGTTCAGCCTGTTGGAGCAGTTCATAGGCCGAGAGGTTGTAGGCATTGCCCACCAGAGACTTGCGGGCATAGTCCGCGGCAAGTTCCATCTGACCGTCTAGGAAATGAAGCCTTGCAAGCTGCATCTGCGCAGCGCTACGCAGCTCAGAGGTTATGGCGGCTATTTCAAAACAGTCCATAGCGTCGTACATCTTGCCAAGTCCCTCTGCCGCCTGGCCGCAAATGTAGTTCGCCATAGGGTCGTACTCGTCAATCGCCAAAGCGCGCAGCACAGTTTCATAGGCCTTGCCGTATTCCAGTTTCCGCAGACAAATAAGAGCCTTGAGATTCAGCGCCTGAGAGAGAGACGGGTCAAGAGCTAGAGCCCTGTCCGCGTGAGCCTCGGCCTCCTTGTAGCAATGCGTACCATAGAGATACTTCGCGAAAATCATCTGCCCCTGAGCCGAATCGAGACAGAATTCGGGATTAATTTTGTGAGGACGGTCAATTTTCTCGGAATCAGCGTTCCAGAGCCGGTATGGACCGACAAAGACCTTCGCTGGCACAGAGCCCTCGGGAAGTTTCTCAAAGAATGGCACTGCCACCGGCAAATTCACCTCCCTGGAGACAATCTCCCGGCCTGAGGCGTCCTCAACGCGGAATTTCCCGGACAGAGCCGTAAGCGGATATATTCCCAGTTCATCTCCGTTCATCTTCACTACTGCTTGAAGGCTCACCTCATCGGCTCCTCCTATCCCCGCGACAGGGAACCAGTACTCGTTCCACTCGTCGGTTCCGTAAGGGGTAAAAAGGGTCTGTTTGAAAGGAGTGGTAGCGCTGTTAATCTGGTTCTGGTTGAAAAGCCTTCCGCTCTGAATCTCAACATACTGCTGACCATTGTCGGTGAGCAGCCCGACCCAGATGCCGCCCTGATGCGACTGAGCCCAACTGAAATACTTGCGTCCGAGTTTCTCATCACGAAGAGCATAATGGAGCACTCCAAATTCATCGTCCCCCCAGTACGCCCCGAAAAAGCCCTTGTGCGAGCCGCCCGGATGGAAAGACTTGTCGACACCGAAATTCTGGTTTGCGTAAAACGAAAGATCGCGCCCCTGTTCATCCACAGGAAACGGGGTTGTGCTGCCGTCGTGTCCTATCGAGTAGGTTGAAGGATATATGAGTTCGAGGTCGTCTGAAGCCCTGACACCGGCATTCGCCCAAGTGTAGTACGGCTGATACTCACCTGAGCCGTTGTGCCAGAACGAGCGCGTCCTAAGCCAGGCTGCATCCTTCGGAAGATTAATTTCGACCGTCCACGATGTGCGGGTGAGCAGTTCAAGCGCGCCTATGTAGCAGCTCACGCTTCCGTCAGCCTTTGTTTCTGTCCGCCACTCCACAGGGTGCGCACAGGAAGGGGCGTGACCGATTATTCCGTAGTTGAATTCGATTCCACCGCTGGTCCACGGCCCGCGGAGCGAGATTTCGCGGAACTTGACTACGGAGTTGTCGTAGAACATCTCCTTCCCCGTTGTCTTGTCACGGACGGACCATATCTTACCCCCGATTTCCGGCATTATACGCACCCGAATCCAGTCGTTTTCCAAAATCACGACCTTCCAAGTCCGCTGCGCCGCGTCCAAGTCGAATGTTTCATATTTATGATACGGATACACATTGCCTTCCGTAAGAGGGATCGGGTTCGGATCCGAAAAACCGTAGGTCGTGTAAACCGTATCCTTGACCGTCACAGTCTGCGCGAGTGCAACTGCCCCCGCCAAAAGCAGAGACAGAGAAATCAATGTCCTTTTCATTTTATAAATCTATCGTATTTTCGTAAAAAACAAAACGTCGGGCTTATGAAAATCAGGTGATATGTCATCCGTACTGACCGCAGAATACCAGTTTACGCTCAAATCCGGCCGGTAGTCCGCTCTGAAGACCCCCATCCAAAAACCGCATTCAAGGTCGCAGCCGAGTTCTCGCAGTTCCGCCTTGGAAACTTTACCGGCAACAATATAGCCATTTTCCGTAAGCTCTCCCAGGAGCCGCATCGTACTGAAATTCCAGCCGTAGTCAAGGTCACGGTAATAATGACCGGAGTAGTCGAGCACACGGCCGAGAGGGTCAATCTCCGCACAATAATAATTATCCATTGACTGCTTGGGGCTGAAGAAGATCTCCACCCTGTCCTCGTTTTCCACCTGGTCCTCGCCGGAGAAATCCTCCGAATATGTCGGAGTGGGGTCGACCACCTCGTAAGTGAAATAGAACGACTCCTCGTCGGAAAAGCAGCGGAAAAGGGTGTTGTCGTCCTCAAGAGCATCCCACGGGGCAAGGAGCCCGTCAATGGATGCGGCCGGACGGACTGTGAAAGTCCCTCCGTCTCCCACGGCATTGCCGCAGGACAACACGACCGCCCCAAAAACTGAGAATAGGACAAATTTCAAAAACATCGGTATCATACTTTGTGAGAAGGCTATATAAAAGAGGATGTATTCCTCGGAAAAATCTCAAAATACATCCTCTCCTGATTCAGTTCAAAAAATATTCTGGGCCATTACTCCTTATATGCCGGTATGTCAAGCACGAGAAGGCTGAGGTCGTCATTTTTCGGGAGCTTATCCAAGTAAGCATAAGTACTGTTATCGATGATCATCATTCCGAGACCGACCTTCGTACCGGTAATCTTGAAGTCCCCTCTGCCAAGACGCGCCTCAACCTGAGCTTTGTCGTTTTCTGAGTCATATACTCCCTGCACATCGGCCGGGAGAATATCGTGGGTAGTCCACGCGCCCCATGCGGTTTCTGTATAATACTGACCGCCGTCCCACTTGCCGAATCCAGTTTCATCGCCCAAGAATGTCTCGTAATACCAGTTGCAGGTGTGATTGAATATATCTCCCCTCAAATATCCGTTGTTGGAGATCCCGTCACAGTCGATAAAAAAGTCCATAGCGGTATTGAATGTTCCGCTCGCACAGACCTTTCTCGCTCCCGAGATTTCGATATAGACATAAAGATCCTTTTCATCCACATAGTACTTGACTGTCTTGAGAATGCCGTCACCGGTGAGAGTCGGTACATTGTTCTTAATCCAATCGTTGAAGCTTCCGTCGATATTGAACTTGAACTGACGGTTATCATAGGTGGCGGTGGTCGTAGAGTAGGTCCCGACCGTTGCGTTTTGGGCACTCGCAATGCGGAATGTGACTTTGTACTCACCGAATGTGGATGGGTTTTGCGCGGTAGCCGTCACTTCGGCCTCTGTTTTCCCGGCCGGAATGACGACGGCGGTTGACGAAAGGTTCACTGTGATTGGAGCATCATCGGCAATTGCGAGATTGGCGGTGACATCCTTGTCTGTGGCGACATCCAGAACGAGCTTCAATTTGAGGAGACCCTCTTCGCTGAATGCGGGATCCGAGTAGAGACTTACAACCGGAACTGCCGAGTACACAAGTGAGATGTATACAATTGAGTTTGATGCGGGGGTTGCCTTTTCTGCTTCCGAAATCTTGATGGCAACCTGATAGTTGCCGCTTGCGCATCCGTCTGTGTCGGCCTCAACCGGCACGGTGGCAGATGTCTGACCGGCAGGAATCTTAACCTCTTTCTTGAAGTCGGCGTACAAAGCTTCGTAGCCTTCCTCCACAGTGGCGGTAGCAAGTTTGACGACGACATCAACTGTGGTCGCCTGATCAAGGGTAAGAGTTACATTTGCCTTGTTGTCCGCAGAAAAAGAAGGATCCGCGGAAATGGATACGACAGGCACGACGACATCCGGATCAGGATTTTTCTTATTGTCTTCGGTTACTGGAGTTTTCTCGCAGGAAGGTAGCGCAAACATCGCGGCGAGGCAGAATCCTGCAAATAGTTTGAAATTTGTGTTCATAATGTTTGTATTATTTGGTTATTGGTTGTCAGTTTTTACGGAAGGGACGAAATCCCTCAGACCTGCGCAATATTTGCTTACGCAGGATACATCTTCGAACATCCTTTTATAGTCGGCATCGATATAAACGCCGTATGTGGTGAACATATGTATTCCCAGACTTGTGTAGAATTCGAGATCGGAGAGGAACACCTCGTCATCCCAATAAACCTGGGTCTGAGGCTTGTGCCAGTTGCTGAACAGAGAGTCATCAATCCAGTAGTCCAGGACCATTGTCTCGTCTGCATCGAAAACCTTAAGGTTGTCGTAGAGCATTTGCACATAGTCTCCGTTCTTCCATCTCGGACGAGCCGCCCAACCCGCACCAAGGTCGGTAAGAGGTTTCTCGTGACAGCGGTCGATGGGAGCGTATTCGAGGAATATGCCTTCGGCAGGCTTCACGCAGATGGGAGCGGGGGTAGTGTTGTCATAGGCGAGATGGGCGAGTTTCGCTTCGGGGTCTATCTCCCTCAGGCCGGCTATCATCGCATTCTCGAACAGAAGCGCTTGATCGGCAAGATTCATATTCTCACACTTTTCGCAATGGCATTTATCACCTCCGTCGTGCATCCAGAAGTAATATCTGTGGTTGGTGGGAGTGAATCTGGCGCCGAGAATCTTCGCATTCTCCCTTACCACTGCAAGCGCCTCAGGGCAGGAGGGACAGCCATTGTAATCGGACACGCGTTCTCCGTCTTTATTGACTCTGAAATATTCGGGATGTTCCGCAAAGAGGTCTCTGGGCAGGAGCCAGGACATTCCGTGAGTCTGGTTTTCGACGGCAAAGCCGTTCTCCTCGAGAATCCGCACTTTTTCAAGATACTCCGGAGTGCCGTGGTCGGCGAATTCGGCGCACAGAGATACGGTATTCATATCATACTTTTTGAGCGTATCTATCCAGTTGTAGACAGAAGTGTCCGTATCGAACAATTCTTCATTGCAGAGTATTACGCCCCTGTAGTTGATAAAAGGCTTATCCGCCTTTTTGCTGCAGCCCACAAGCACAGCCAGCACGGCTGCGAAGAGTATTACAATTTTCTTCATTGTTATTTAATTCGCTTGAATTGACACCATCTGACCACGGGAGAGGCTGAAGGTTATTTTGTTACCATTTACATCGAGGGTTTTCTTGTCCTGAAGACCGGATTTGGTGACAGTGTACACATCCACGCTACTCACGCCTTTCCAGTCTGAAGGCAGATCCCAGGTTTTGAGCGAGTAGCCGTCCTCAGAATATGCAAGAATTTCTTTGTGATCGGTTATCCACAGTGCCGGGCAGAACACATCGCCGTCCTGACGAAGGACGAGATCACCCTTGTAAATCTTGCGGGCGGAATAATCCGAAATCAGATTGTCGGAATACCTGACCCACTGCTGCGCCTCGTCACCGCTTTCGATGTCGTGGTTGTTCAGATACACAAACAGAAGAGTCTGTTCGCAAAAGTCCTTCTTCAGCGCATCGAAATCGGAAGTGGCGGAGAAACGGGTCTCTCCCTGCATATTGGCACCGAAAAGGAAGTTCAGCATCTCGTTGGAGGACCCTCCGGGCTGACCAAACACTCCGCCGCAGGCGAGATTGGCATCCACCTTCATACGCTCGCTGAAAGTTCTGTCATCCCACCATACAGCGGGACGGATACCATAGAACATATCGGTATGCTGAATTTTCCAGAACTCAGATGTGACATCAATACCCTGATTGCGAAAATAACGGTAAATCTTGCGTTCGATGTCCTGCGCGTATTCTTTAGTGTAGTTATGCAGAGGGCTTGGATGGGGTTGCATCGCATCGATGTGAACGGTACCCACCTCCTTGAGGTTGCAAAGTTCTATCACCTTGTCTATGCGGTTCTGCGTCTGACCGAGCCGCCACTCGTTTACCCAGTTCACCTGAACATTGTCCATCCCGTTTATTACGCCCCATTTGTAATACGAACCGTCAGTGTTCTTGCACAGAAGATCATTGTCCACATAATACTTCCACAGGGGGCTGTCGGAATGGGCATCCGTCATATTTATATGGATAGAAACCGAAGTGTTGTACTTTTTGGCTTCTTCCTGACACCAGAGGAAACTGTCGCGGGCCGAGTCATCCCCGGAGCGTTTGAGCGCCGGATTAAAGCCGAAAAATGCCGGCCATCCGTCATCGTGACCGTTATACTGCCAGCCGACCAGATAAACTATCTTATTCATTCCCCGTGAAATGATGTCAATCTGCCTCAACGCCTCGATGACATTTTCATAATTCATATTCACGTAAGTGCCGACGGAGCAGATGTTGCCTTTCTCGTCCTTTCCCATCTTGGGCCTTGCCATCATCATTTTCATAAACATTGTGTTGGCATAGTCGTGGATGTAAGGACGCTCAGGGGCCATTGTCACGGTGTAATCGTACGGCTCGCCCGACACGGCAGCGGAAGGCTTTTCCTGCTCTTTGGTTTCGGCCGATATCTTCTTGCAGGTTGATGCGCAGGGCATCAGCATCAAGAAGACGGCAGGTAAAAAAGAGAGTGTTTTAATACGCATAATATTATTCTTTTGTAAGAATCATAATTGTTTCGCCAGCGGTGGAAGAAACAGAGGCATACGACGAAGTCGTAACCAGCCGGAACGCCAGGACAAACTTCTTGTCCGCATTTTCGCTCTTCTGCATTTCCGAAATTATTTCCCGGCTATTGATTTGGATTTCAACAGGAGTCAGATTGTCATCCATCGCGAGAGTGACGCGGGATTGGGAAATCTTGTACATTGTTTCGGGAACCACTTTATAGTCCTCGGTGATGCTGTATTCGTCGGACACGTACTTCTGACTGAGAGCCATCAATTCACACGGGATGGAAAGCTTTGCCGCCTTCTTCAGATTGACGGATACGGTCTGTGTCTCGGCATCTGAAGCAAGCTTCACTTCGCTTGTCGTTTTTTCGAAAGAAATTTCTGCGGACACTACTTTTGGTATCAGGACGAGATCCATCTTCTGGACATTAACGCTGTCAGTTGCACATTCGAGCCTCAGGGGGAGCACATACTGGACAGAGGAAGTCCTCTGAGCGAGTTTTTTGGAGTTGAATATAATGTCGGTGCTGGCTCCGGCCTTGTCTGCAGCAATTGTGAGCACCATATTCTCCATCGTCCAATAAGTATCAGGCATCACCATATATCTGGTTGCCTGAACGTCGTTGTACCGCTCATCCAGTTCTTCCTGAGAAAGGATACGAATCTGCACCTCCGTAGGCTCTGATGTTCTGATGCCGCCCTTGTAGACCGTGACGGTGTATCCGGCTTCGTTGGCAATTTCGAGCGAAGTCTCAATCTGACCGTATTCCTTGAAAGAGAGTATCTGCTGTCTGAACTCGGAGGGAAGGATGTCACTGTAGTCGTAGTTCACATCCCGGCACGAAGGCACAAGTGCCAATGTCAGGAAGACGGGCAACAAAAATCCGTATAATTTATTTTTCATATCTCTAAGTGTTTTCTGTTAAGGATTATTAATAGCCCGGAGCCTGCACAAGCTGCGGATTACTGTAAATCTCGGAAGCTTTGACGGGCAGGAGGTACATTCTGTTGCTCCACTGGAACGGCTGATCCACCTTGGTCGGAACATTGAACTCTGCGAAGGTCGGGTTCACCTTCTCAGTAGCGTTCAACCCCTCGTACAGTCCCGCTTTGAATTTCTGCGGAGCAATCAGCCAGCGGCGGGCATCATAGTAACGGTGAGCTTCGCCGAATAACTCCACATAGCGTTCGTTCTGAATCCATTCCATAAGGGACCTGTTCACCAAGTCAGACTCAGTGAGCGCGGGTATTCCGGCCCTCTCGCGGATTGTGTTCAGATAGCCCAGAGAATTCGCGGTATTTCCCAGCTGCGCCTCGCACTCGGCAAGGTTCAGATACAGTTCAGCGAGTCTGAAATAGAAAGCCGGAACCTCAACGTGGTAAATCTGGCCGGTGGCATACCAGACATAGTCAGGCTGCACAAACTTCTTGAAAGCATAGCCTGTTTGGCTATTGTCACGGTTGAAACGGTCAGGGTTGTAGCCGTGCCGGTTGCCGTTGCGCATCTCGAGATATGTAGGATTGCCGTTGTTTGTCGTCTGTCCGTACTCTCCGCCGTCGAAGCCGATGTTCGCATAGAAACGGGGTTCGCGGTGAGTGTTCAGATTTATCACGTCCTCGTGACCGACATAACCGGCAGACTCGTACCATTTGTCTGCAGGCAGCACCGGATCATTCTCGAGGAACTTGCCATTTTCTGTGTAGAACATCTTGACTGCATTCAGGAGCGGAGACATTGCGCAACCGCCGCCAAACACAAAGCCGCTGTTGAGCGTAACCATCGAGTGCGGCTGACAGTCCTGAGGATTGTTCGTGTAATAATTGTTGATGCATCCCCAAAGCAGTTCGTGGTTGCCGTCCACTTCACAGGTATTCATCAGGAAACTCAGCTGCATAACCTTCTTCTTGAAGTCATCAGACACCTCAGGAATATCGGGGAGAGAGAGTTTCTTCTGTTCTCGAAGAGTTTCTGAGGCCTCAAGGCTGAACAGCGACCTTTCTCCGGTTGTCAACGCATAGTCCAGCGCCTCAAGGTTAGCATCATAGGCCTTCTGCCATTTTTGCGGGTCGTAAGTGTGGCTGACAAGCTCCTTACCGTAACCAGGGGTCTCGAAATTGGTATTGGCCCAGTCGGAATAAGGGAAACTGCCATTCCAGAGAGGAGATGCCGCATACAGAAGCAGTCGAGCCTTGACGGCCTTGCAGGCGACAGATGTGGCTCGTCCTATGTTGCTGTTATCCCAATTGGCAGGAAGCCCCTTCTCGGCTTCGTCAAGCCACTGGCAGATGCGGTCTACGCAGTAATCGAAGTGTGAGCGGCCCGGCATTTCTTCCTTGGTGGTTGATGTCGGATAAAAACGGTCAATGATAGGAATCGGGCCGTAGAGGCAGAGAAGGCGGAAGTGGTCATAGGCTATAAGGAATTTGACTTCGCTCTTCCATAAAGCCCGGTCTTCATCAGTAACCTCGAGAATCTCCTCGGTTTCATCAAGTCTCTTAACAAACTGATAACACTGACCGATTCCTGTATAAACGAGGCTCCAGGGCAAATCATATACCGACCAATTGGAAGTATATGTCGCAGAAAGCGTATTCCAGCTGGCCTGCTGACCTGTGCGCCCCCAGAGATAAGGATTGACAGTCTCGTCTACAGAGGTCTCGACACCGCCGATATTGTTGTAGCCGTTGTACTGTGCAACGGAACTGTAGCAGGAATACAGATAGTGTATAGCATCGGTCTTGGTCTTTAGCATATCGTCCTCATCGACAGTTTCGACTGGTACGACCTCGAGATAGTTGCAGGAAGAGATGCCAGCGATGAGCAGTCCGGCTGCAAGCAGTTGTACGAATATATTGGTTTTCATAATGTCCGTTCTTTTAGAATTTGATTTGGACGCCCAGATTGGAGGTGAACTGCAGAGGATAGGCTGACATCGAAAGCTCCGGATCCCAGAGTTTGAACTTGCTCCATACGGCGATATTGTCAAAATTAAGGTAGAAGCGGAACCACTTGTAGGTGTATCCGAATTCAAGAGTCTTGAAGCGGAGGAAATTGCCGTTTCTAAGCCAGTATGTACTTGGAACGTAGTTGTTGCTTATCTGTCCGTCAGTTACTCCGAGACGCGGATATTCTGCATTCGGGTTAGGATTTTTCTCGGACCAGTAGTTGTCGGCGACCCACTTGACAAGGTTTCGGTCCTGATTGACATCGCCAGTGCAGAATGGGTAGAGGGTATTGATCATTATCCTTCTGAGAGCGGAACCAGTAAAGAACGCCCCGGCATCGAAGCCCTTGTAACTGAAACTGAGACCGAAACCATACTGGATTGCCGGAGTGCTACCATAGCGCGAAATCATAACCTGATCTTCGCTTGAAATCACACCATCGCCGTTTACATCACGATAACGGATGTCACCGGGCATCGTAACACTTCCAAGGTTGAGCTGGCTGGGACTGTTGTCGATTTCTTCCTGACTGGAGAACAGACCCTCGGCTATGTAGCCGTAGGTGGCGGCAAGCGGTTTGCCCGTCTTTGTCTGCCAAACATAAGGGTAGTCCGGTTCATCCACATAGACATATTTGTTCTGGGTGTAAGTGAAGCTGCCGCGGAACTCAAGGAACATATCCTTTATCGGGCTTGTCTTCCAGTTTGCACTCACCTCAACACCCATATTGTCAACTTTACCGATGTTGCTCCACGGAACGGCTGAGCCAGTACCCATTATTGAAGGCCACGAAGCCCGCTGCATCAGGATGTCGTAGCGTCTGTCGTAGAATCCGTCCACCACGATGTCTACTTGATTGAACAGCTGCATATCGATACCTATGTCCAGTTTTTTTGCTTTTTCCCAGCAGGCGTTGTCGACAGCATACGACAGAATACTTGGACCGTTGTAAGTTGTGAGCATACTGTCGTTCGCTCCGGTAGAGAAGGCGTTACCGGTGCGCAAAGCCACCGTGTTGCGGTACAGGAAGTGGGAAGCCCCGGCAAGAAGTCCGGTTTCATCACTTCCTACAAGACCATAAGAACCTCTGATTTTGAGATGGGAAATCACTTTGGAAATCGGAGCCCAGAAATTCTCGCCGCTCACTACCCAGGCGAGTGACATCGCCGGGAAAAATTCGAAACGGTTGGCGGCCTCGATGCGCTCTGTGCCGTTATATCCAAAATTGAATTCTGCGAAATATTTGTTTTTATAACCATAGGTGGCGCGTCCTGACAGTCCCTGGTTGCGGTTCGGAAGCACGTCATTACGGTATTCCCTCATCATATACATCAGCATCGCCGATACGGAATGGCCTTCGAACGTACGGCTGTAGTTTAGACGGCCATCCAGATAGAAAGTACGATCGGCGTAGCGGTTGATTGCTCCCTGACTGATATGGTCGGTGCCTTCTCTGAGAAGCTGCAACTTGTAGTAGCCCGGGTCTGAAGGATCCCAGATTTCAGTCACTGCTCTATAGTAAAAAGGAGTGATGGTGTTGGTGTACGACGACTGCGCGAAACTCTTCATATTTACGAGAGCCGTTACGCTGAGACCTTCGGTTATGAATGACAAGTCCTGATTGAGCTTGAGCATAGCGTTAATAGTGGCAAAATTGGTCTCGCTGAAGGAACTCATCATATTGGCATACGGGTTCAGACAAAGCTTTTGTCCCGAAAGGATGGCGCTGCCGAAACGCATGTGAGTATCTCCCTCCTCAGCTGGGAAAGTGGCAGGAAACGATACCGGATTTGCGTCGTAAACGGCATAGAAGATATCGGATGTCGACTGACCCGGGCCCTTATTGTTGCCGAACTGGGCATTGATGTGCAAGTCAATCACCATCGAGTCGTACGGCTTGTACGACAGGTTGTTCTGAAAAATATAGTTCCAGTTGTTGATATTGCTGTCGAACGAATAAGTTTTGGGAACTTTAAGTATACCGGAATCGTGGTTAACCTGAAGTCCCATATAGTAGATCACCTTGGAACCTCCACCCTGCAGGTTGACGTTCATCCTCTGACTGGTGGAAAATTTCTTGAACATCAGATCGTACCAGTCAACATTCGGATAAACATAAGGGTTGACACCATCACGGGTGTAGCCTATTACGGCATCGGAATATTTGGGAGTGGAATTGGGGCTGCGGCTTAGCAGAGCCTCGTTGTAAACTTCCATCCAGGTTGCGCCGTCTGCATATTCAATCATATTGACAGGTACCTGAACAGAGTTTTCCAACTTGAAGCTGACTTTGGCGCGGGTGTTTTCCACACCTCTCTTTGTAGTTACAAGCATCACCCCGTTGGCGCCGCGGGCGCCATAAATGGCGGTTGCGGACGCGTCCTTGAGGATAGAGAAGCTCTCTATGGACTCGGAGGGAAGACGGTTGAGGTCATCGGTGGATATCTCGACATCGTCGAGAAGAATCAGAGGCGTTGCTCTTCCGCCGAATGTGCCGATACCGCGGATATAGAATTCCGATGCAGCACCCGGCTCTCCGCTGTTGGTTTTCGCGATTACGCCCGAAAGTTTTCCGGCGAGGTTGCTTGTGAGAGAGGATGATGGCGACTTGATGACATCGCCCTCAATCGTCGCGATGGAACCGGAAATGGATATCTTCTTCTGCCTTCCGGCTCCGACTACGACACTGCCTTCAAGCATCGTATTGTCACCCTGCATTTTGACGTTGATGACACCGATGTCTCCGATTGAAAGCTCCTGCGTAATATATCCAAGACAGGAGATAAAGATGTCAGTATTCTTGATGGGAAGTTCAATTGAAAAGCGGCCGTCGATGTCGGTGGATGTTCCCGTATCGGTTCTACCCTTGATTCCGACGACGACTCCGGGCAGAGGTTCTCCGCTGTCAGCGTCAACAACCACACCGATAAGGGTGTGGGTGTCGCCGGAAAGTTTACCCTTGCCGGCGGCCGGTTTGACAGTTTTTTTGAGGAAAATCTGACGTCCTTCGATTGTGAATGTCACATCGGTGCCGGAGAAGATTGTCTTGAGAACACTCTCAAGACTCTTGTCCTTCGCTTTGACCGTCACCTTTCGTGATAGGTCAAGGCTCTCGTCATAGACGAAGAGATAGCTTGTCTGTTTCTCGATATCGTCCATACAGCTTTTGAGTGCCGCCTCCTTTTTGTCGATGGAGACCGTTACACTTTGAGCCGCTGCGGTTCCTGAGAAGAACAGAAGCGTGCATAGAAGCGCGGCAAAGAGTTGAAGGCGCCTTCCGTGCGAGTGGTCAGTTACAGTCATTGTTTTATGTGTTATAATTGTATATTATTAGTCTTTTTATACCCGTTTTGGCGAGTGGCGTATGTCAAGCCGGTGCGTTATCTGATGTACACCAGCCTGGTGTCGTAGTCTATCTCAAATGTATGTTCAGTACCGGAGAGGATGATGCGCAGAGCGTGTTCAAGACCATCGGAGATGCGTATCTTTCCGCGGTTTCTCACGACAGGTTCGGTGGATTCAGTCACGATCTTCACATCATAAACCCTTTCAAGTCTGGACGCAAGGCTTGCGAATGACGGAGTATTGAGGGAAAGTATGCCCTCTGTCCACAGGTAATCGTCAATGTCTGTCATTTCGTCGGTGTGCAACTTGCCGCAACGAAGTTCCGCAATCTGCCCCGGAGCAAGGACTACAGTTTCGTCCCCGCTTGAGACCCGCACTTTTCCTCGAAACAGAGCCGTGGAGAATGCTCCGGTTTCTTCTTCGGCGAGCACCCTGAACTTTGTCCCGAGCACCTCCACATCGCCGGCGAAAGTGCTGATTACGAAAGTCTTGCAGTCATCTCTGTGCGTAACGTCAAACACGGCCTCTCCTGATAGAGCGACGCGGCGATCCCCTCCGACGAATGACACTGGATATTCAAGGGTGGAACCGCCGGCAAGCCAGACTTTGGTGCCATCCTGAAGCGTCATCTCCACTGTCTGTCCGGCCGGAGATGTGAATGCGAGGGTCTGCTCTGAAAAACGAGAAATCTTCCACGAGCTGTAAAGCAAACCTCCCCCAAAGACAAGAGCCGCGAAAGTCGCCGCAATGGCGGCATAGCTAAATGCGAGACGACGAAGCTTCCGGGGCTTTTTCGTTCCGTTCACGACAGCGGCTGTCCCGGAATATTCACCCGACACTTCACATTCCGACGCAACCGGAGAATGAAGAACCATAGCGTTGAATGTCTCGTCAAGTTCATCCATTTCCCTACGATTCTCCTCGTTCTCGTCAAGCCAGTCAAGAACTGCTTTTTCCTGCTGCGGGGTCGTCCGGCAGAGCAAATAGTCTATAAGTAATCCCTTATCCATTCAGTTGGTTGTTTTCTCAATCCGGCCTCGGAAATATCACACAATACTCCCAAGCCTCTTATATAACAAATGAAAGAGGAGGGCTTACAGAATTATTTTAAAAAAATAGAAAGGGGCAACCTGCGGCGGCCTCCGACGGAGAGTTAGAATCCGCCAAGAAGCCAGAGGATGAGCGGTGTCGGAAGATAGTCCTTTAGGGCACGTCGCATAATGAATAAGGCGCGCTGCATCTCGGAAGTGACGCGGCGCTGTGAAATGCCGAGAGTCTCGGCGATTTCAGAATATGTTTTTCCGTAGAGCCGGCTGAGTTCGAATACCGTCCGGGTGATTTGGGGCATACTGTTCATTTCGCGCTCCACGATTGCGCGTATTTCATCGGAGAAAAGCCGCTGCGGGTCACAGGAATTGAGGGAGCGGATGCTGGCAGCAACAGTACGTGATTGAATACTATGGATGTCCTGCTGCTTGGAGAGATGAAGTGCTTGAGCGTTCAGGTAGTTCAAGCAGTTGTTGCGGACGGAGGTTGCGATATAGGCCGGGAGATTGGTCTGTTCGGAAATTTTTCCACGGTTTTCCCAAAATGAGACGAAACTTTCCATCACCAAATCCTCTGCTACGGCAGCATCGCGCACATATCTCCGCGCAAATATCACAAATCGGGCGTAATACTGAGAATATATCTTTTCAAACTGAGTATTACCTATTCCCCCCCCCCATAGTTTCATATATTATTGAATCACAAAGATTTGCCATATCAGTCAGCACCCTTCTGACCTAAAAGGTGCTAATAGGTCGCAAAGTTATAAAAAATTCCGCCGACTTTGACTGCAAACATTCGGTAAACTTTTTACGGAACAAGACATTTCTTAAATAAGGTAACAGTAAATTTCATTTCGCACATTTGCAGGGTAAAAGTGCGAAAATACCCTCCAGAAATATTCAGCAAACTCACTGTAATCCTAAAGTTCAGCCGCCGCGTGAACTTTAGGCGAACTTTTGGCATTATTTCTAGCCTTAAACTCTCAATAGGTGTACAGCGACTCGGATAAGCCGACTCGCTTTCCTTCCAGGAAGGAAAGTTTTGACATTTTCTTTCCTTTTCTAAAGGAAAGTGCTATATTTGCCTCCAAAAGGACAATATATGGAACTGCGCAGAACATTTCAGTCAATTATCACTCTCCATCAGGGAGAATTCCCCTACAAAGGGCTGATATCCAGAGAGCTTTCTCTTCCGCTTGGAGGGGAGGACATAGTCACCGTGACGGGAATACGGCGTTGCGGCAAGTCTTCGCTGCTGAGGATCACAATCAATGACCTGCTCGCGGCTGGAATACCCAAGGAGCGCATTCTCTATATAGAGTTCGATGATGAGCGTTTCTCCGCGATGGGATTTTCGGACTTCGACGAGATACTCCAGGCGTACCGCGAGATGTATCCGGAGCAGCCGCTCAAGGATGTCTATATGTTTTTTGATGAGATCCAGCTTGTGAAGGGCTGGGAACTTTTCGTCCTGCGGACATTCAAGAACTACAGCAAACACATCTTCATCACCGGAAGCACGGCGGAGATGCTCTCCGGGGAGATGGCTTCGGCTCTGCGCGGCTGGCCGGATGAATATACAGAATATCCTCTCAACTTCCAGGAATATCTGAAGTTCCGGAATCTCGCCCCCGACTGCTTCTCCGAGGCAGGAGCGGCCATTGCCAAGACGGCATACAGGAAGTTCTGCTCGGATGGCGGATACCCGAGGGCCGTAATGGAGGAGTCTGATAGCGCGAAGTTCAAGATTCTTCAGTCGTATTTCAACACAATGCTCTTCCGTGACCTGATTGAGCACTATGAAATAAAGTCCTCGCCGGCTATCGTAAGGTATTTTCTGAAGAGGGTATTCGAGAATGTCACGAAGCCGACCAGCGTCAACAACATCTACAACGAACTGAAGT
>CAYNDY010000006.1:8778-24148 GCA_964396105.1 uncultured Muribaculaceae bacterium | reverse complement strand
AAGACCAGAATCCAACGATTCTGCCGAGTGAACGGAGCAAGCAAAAACAACCTTGGCACAATCGGGGTCTAAATCTCGCGGAAAGGGGTTGGGAAGTCGGCGTCGCAGTTCTTTTTGTAGTCGGCGCAGAAGGCGGAATAGACCACCAGGGCTTCTTCGACCCTTTTCTGCCTTTTCAGGGCGCGGACTACAGTGCGCATCGCATCCTCGTTCACAGGGTCAATCTTCGAAAGCATTTCGCCTATCTCGTAAACCGCCTCGTAGTCTCTTTCCCTAAAGCGCAGGGCTATCTCCTGCTCCATAAGCGGCACCGTCACCGCGTCGGTGCTGTCCTTGAACTCGTCGAAAATCTCGTCATCCACTCCGCGGAGGAACTTTCCCCTGGAGAGCACTCCGAAAACGAGGTCTTTGTCCGGAGAATCGTCCTTTAGGGCTTCCTGAAGGGCGAAAAGGTCACAGAAACAGTCACCGGAGAGGGAGAGGTAGTAGCGGCCTTCGCGGTAGAAAATCCCTGCGCCTTGAAGTCTTGCGAGGGATTTCCGAAGATTATTGATAGCCACTCCCCTTGAGTTCTTGACCTTGTCCTCCTCCTTGTCCGGCCAGAGGATGCTGCTGAGCCGCTTGCTGGACATACCCTTCTCGCCCCTTTTTATAAGAAGACAGAGAATGAGAATCTGCTGCGGGGAGAAAAGCGGGGTTATGTCCGCTCCTTCGTGGTCGATAACCGTAAAATCGCCGAAAAGGTATATGGAGTCGGGACGTTCGACGCTTCGGAAAGCCCTTTTCGGCGCTCCCGTGCGGGCTTCAAAAAGAAGAGCCCGACTTTTTCTATGTTTATATATAAGGTATGCCCCGAGGGCAATCAGTGCCGCCGCTGCAAGAAAAGTCAGCAGTCCCCAGCGGCGCAGGAACACCCGCGAACGCCTCCCCGAGTCCGAAAGACCCGAGATGCTTTGAAGCGGAGGATAGGAAAGAGAATATATCTTCAGAGTGGACCTGATGTCGTCAGGGAACTCCTGCACCGTGGCGAAAAAGCGGCCGAGGTCGCGGTCAAGATAGAGATTCGCATTGGTCCTCATCTTGTCCGAGACGATGGGAATGTCGTCGCAAAGCCTCTCGGGGCTGCCGTCAGCAATCGAAAATCTGTAGAGACCCAGCGCCGAACGGCTGATGTACTCAGGGTAGCAGAGGGTGTAGAAAAATGAGGAGTCAACGATGAGACTTCGCACCGGCACCATATCTCCGCCGTCCTCGCCGCCATTAAGAGCCTTGCGGTCAAGTTCCCAAAGCTTCTCACACTCCCCCGTCGAAGGGTCAATGCGATGAAGGTCATAGAAGTAGCGTCTTCCCACAACCTGTTCCCCGCATTCGTTGCCCATACCGCCATAGATATAGACATAGCGGCCGTCAGAGCCGGCGGAAGTGAAATAACGTGGATAGATTCCGTCTCCCCCGAGATCGCTCCAGAGGCCACTCCAGTGACCCGAGGAGGCGTCAAATTCGTAAAAGGAGCCGTTGTAGAGCATATTTCCGAAGCCGCCGAGGATGGTATAGCGGCCTGTCGCGGGATTGGTGAAGGCGGCGTGGTGGTGAAGCGGCATCGGGAGCTGATCCCGCGAAAGGACTTCCCAGCGGAAGGAGTCGAGGTCAAGACGCGCCGTCGACGGGCTGCCGGCAGGGACATCCTCGTTGTAAAGTTCGTAGGCATAAAGACTTGCGCCGTCCTCGGAAACGAAGCAGTTGCCAAGTTTCATCTGGACAGGGCACTGCGAAGGAAAATCGCGGCTGAAGGTTTCGCCGTTCTGAAGTGAAAGAGCGGTGAACTGAGTGCGGGTGAAATAGTAGAACTCCTTGCGACGGGGATTGTAGCAGGCTCCCGCGATGTCAGGATAAGCGAACTGCGCCACTTCGCTCCACTTCAGAGAATTGTTCACAAGCCAGAGCGGATTCTCCACCTTTCCCAGAACCCTGTAGGCGGCATCGGTCACAAGGGAGCCGTCAGTGTTGTCAAGCGGGAAGAAAAAGCCGCGGGAGGAGGAAGAAATCCTAAGATTCCTGATTGCAAAAGAGGGAACATCAATAAGATGGTCGCTTCTTCCGAAGAAAACCGAGGCGGTAAGGACATCGGGAAGGCCGAAGGAAGAAGACTCGAAGCGGTGGCCCGCCACATCGAGGCTCGCCCTATTGCCGAGAAGGTCTATTTTAAGTTTAAGGGGATACCAGTACAGAGGACGGAGATCTTCGTGCGGGAGGATAGCCTTAATAAGGCTGCTGCGCCCCTCCTCGTTAAAGCGCAGAACGACGCTGTCCCCCCTTGCATCGAAGGAAAGATTCCAGATGCGGCAGTCAAACCCACGGTCCTTGATGCGGAGAAAGTAGCCGAAATCTGCGGAAGGCTCGGTGTAGAGGTCGAAGGAGACGACAAGAGAGTCGGCGAAAGTCTCCGCACGGCCGCCGAACACATCGTATGAAGTTCTCTGGTCTATGCCAAAGTTCATCCCCTGGAAACCCAGGCCCTGGGCCGCCGCAAAAGACTTCCCTAAAAAAAGCGCTGCGCACAAAAGCGGCACAGCCCTCAAGAACAGATTTTTCCGACTCATCGACAATGTATTTTGCCTGCTTAGGGGGCAGGCGGTAAATTTCTCAGGCTCCTGGGGGCAAAAACAGCATTTAACCCCATTTTAACCCCAAAACCGCCGTAAAGGTAGGAAACTTAGCCCAAATAACACAAAAATCAGCAAAGATTATCAGAAATTATTTAAAAATTAACCCTCCGTTAACCCCGGATTTAACCCCTATGAATTTACTTTGCACTCACTAATCAACAAAAAATCTTTCAATATGAAGATCACTAAAATTTTATCACTCTCACTTTTATCGCTCGCGCTCGTCGCGGGTGCATTTTCAACAGCATCCTGCAAGAAGGACAGCGGAGTCACTGAGGTAAAGACCGGAACAGTTTCCGGAGTCGTAACCGACAACCTCGCAAATCCTATCGCAGACGTAACGGTTTCCGTAAAGGGACAGAATATCATTTCAAACACCGCCGCTGACGGTTCCTACACTCTCAAGGGCGTTCCACAGTCAAAGCAGACCATTCTTTTTGAAAAGGCAGGCTATGCAGAGGCTTCCGCATCCGTCACAGCCAACTCTTTCAAGAGCGACAAGGCCACGGTCGACGTAGTTATGGAAGTCGCGTGCGCGAAGATCACAGGAAAGTGCATTGACGCCAAGAACAACAACGCCCCTATGCAGGGAGTTTCAGTAAGCCTTAACTCAGGCGCGAAGACCACCACTACCAATGCGGAGGGAATCTATGAGTTCGCTGACCTTACAATCGACGACTACACTCTCCTTTTCACCGCTACAGGCTGCGTTGACGTGACCAAGACCGTTTCCAGCGACCAGTTCACAGGAGACTTCGTCGTAACCATCGCCGATGTAAGGATGGGCGCAAAGGAAATCCTCAGGGGCGCCACTGCCGACGACCTCGCGAAAGTTGACGTATGGCACTACAACGAGTACCGCGGAGGAAAGAACGGAGACGACTACCCTCACTTCGACTGGTCAACCGACTTTATGGGAACATTCACTTCCTGGTACGGCTGGCACGAGGAGCAGAACGAGGGAAGCACCATCCAGATCCGTAACAGAGAGGAGGACGGTGACTGGACCAATCCTGCAGACCACGAAGTATTCGACTCATATCTTGCCGGACGCAAGAAAATCACCGCCGACAACTGCATTATGTCAGTGAAGATGCGCACCCACGCATCCTCTGCCGAAGCTCCTTGCCACTGGGGCGTTATGGTCATTGACCTCAGCGAGGCTGAGCCTACCGCCGTTCTCGTAGGCAACCAGATCGAGTCCTACAACGAGAGCTACAGCAACCCTGACCACAAGTTCGACCTCTCCAAATGGATTGGAAAAGAAGTCGTAATCGCCATCGGAACCTACCGCTGGGAGACAGGAGACTACTGGAAGCAGCTCGTAATCCGCCGCATTGCGTTCGCAAAGGAACTTCCTACCGAGTGGGGCTATCTCCCGGGCGAGGCCGTTTCAGGACTTGACTCAGACTACAAGATGACTATGGAGATGGTTCGCTCCACTATGCCTGTTACCGAATTCAGCGAGTTCACCGGACTTCCACAGGACGGCTGGACAGACGAGGACGGCCCGGGAAAATACCGCGACGCATACGCGAAGTACAGAGGAGTCGGTCATTTCGCAGCATACTGGGCTTGTATGCCAATTCACAAGGACAATGAGCCGCAGGCAGGCGAAGGCTTCGTTATGAAGACAAACGGCGGCGGAACAGCTGTCAGCACAGTAGCGCCTCAGTCATACTTCTACGCCAAGTTCGCCATCGCGGCAGGCCACAACAGCCTCGTTCTCAAGGCCCGCAACTTCAGCGGCTCCAACCCGACCTACTTCAAGCTCACAGCAATCAAGGAGGACGGCACAGTGAAGAACATCACTCCTGCGACAACTGTCGGAGAAGACGCCGCTGACGGATGCTGGAAGTTCATCCACGAGAACGGCAGCGCAGATGACCCTGACTCATACGCAACCTTCACCTACGATCTTTCCGAATTCAACGGGAATAACGTAGTGCTCGCGCTCGCAGTCTTCAAGGGCGAGGACAACGACGACGAGAACAAGCTCTGCATCTACTCAATCGCTTTGAAATAAGCACTTTTAACCGGGATAATCCGACGGTCCCCCGTCGGGTTATCCCCTTTTTCTTTATTTATGCTGAAGAAACTCATCTTATCCGCAGCCGCTCCGCTGCTTATTTGCGGATGCGTCAGCTGCACATCTCCCGCCGCTCCGGTTCAACAGTCTGAAACTGAAGAAGACGGAACGGAATATGTGGAACTTGCCCGCAGGAATCTTCTCCGCGCGATGCAAATGGTTTCCGCCGCAAAGGAGAACTATTTCACAGGCTCCTCCCTTGCGATGTCCCGCTACTACAACCCTTTCACCGGAGTAAAATCCTCAGAAATGGGCAGCGTGTGGATGTACACAAGCGCGATTGAGGCCGTAAACGCCATTCTGCGCGGCCTTACCGACCTCCGCGACGAAGGATACGAGAGTTTCTACAACAACTATTTCTCCACCTACAGCGCCTTCCTTTCCTCGCTCGTCGAAAACCTCTCCTGGTACGAAGGCACCTTCACTCTCACCTCCTACACCCAGACCCGGGAATGGACGGTTTACGGAGTGAACAGAGCGTCAAGCCCGGGGTGCGCCGAAGTGAAAGGAGTTATGAACGTGTATGACGACCAGCAGTGGCTCACACGCGAACTCATTGAAGCCTACAAAGTTACAGGCGAGAAAAAATATCTTGAAAAGGCCGAGTACCTCGCCGGATACGTCATCGACGGATGGGACACCACCCTCGACAGTGACGGCAACGAGCACGGAGGAATTGTCTGGGGCCCAGGCTACTACACCAAGCACTCATGCAGCAACGGTCCGTTCATCTCTCCGCTCGTCTCCCTCAGTGAAATCTACAAGGAAAATGACGAGGGAATCACATACAGATACATCGGCGAGAACAAACAGAGGCTCACCAAGCAGATGCTCAAGAGCGAATACTACCTCCAGTACGCCCGCAAGGTCTATTCATTCCAGCGCACCCACCTCTACAGAAAGAGCGACGGAGTCTATTGGGATATGCTCGGAGCAAAGGGCGCGAACGGAGACAACATCGCTTACGAAACCGTTGACGGAGTGCGCTACAGGGCTAACAACGCCGAGGAATCCCCGACCGGCACCGCCTACTCCTACAACTGCGGAACAATGCTCTCGGGAGCTGCCGACCTTTACAGGGCGACCGGAGACCAGACCTATCTTGACGACCTGAAATCCCTCTCCAACTCCGCATTCCGCTATTTCGCCACCAAATCCACCTCCCGCGAGGGCTACTACGAGTACGACATAACCGGCTTCAACAACTGGTTCAACGGAGTGCTTATGCGCGGATGGGTTGACGCGGGCGAGAGCTATCCGAATGTGACGGTGAACCTCGCCACATTCCAGAACAACCTCGACTACGCCTACGACAACTACCTCAAGGACAATATGCTGCCTTCGAGCCTGCTTTACGGCTGGAACACAGACAGGTCCAAGAACAACACCGAGGCGATGTTCACCTTCGCCTTCGCGGCCGAATACGCCGTCCTTGCAAAATACTACCTGCGGCAACAATAAAAAGCTGCAGCCCCAAGCTGAAAACACAATAATTCCATATATATGAAAAGAACATTATTGCTGATAATCCTCGCCCTCACTTCCCTTCTCGGGCTGAGCGCCCAGAACATAAGGGTGAGCGGCACAGTGCTGGACTCCTCCTCGCAGCCTGTCTATGGAGCGGGAGTAGTCATCAAAGGGACTTCAACCGGAGTCACCACCGACATCGACGGCAAATACGAAATCAGCGTAAAGCCGGACGCCGTTCTGGAATTCTCCTTCCTCGGACTCGCCACCAAAACTGAGGCAGTCGCAGGCAGGAGCACGGTGAACGTGATTATGAGCGACGACAACACCTTCCTTGAGGCTGTGGTCGTCGTGGGTTACGGAACACAGAAGAAGGGTTCAATCACCGGAGCGGTCTCAGGCCTCGACGGTGACAACCTCATCAAGACCAAGAACGAAAACCCCGAGAATATGCTCACGGGACGTATCCCGGGAGTGAGGGTCTGGCAGAAATCAGCCGAGCCGGGAACATATAACAACAGCCTCGACATCCGAGGCCTCGGAGACCCGCTCGTCGTCATCGACGGAGTGCCTCGTTCAACTGAAGATTTCCAGAGGCTCAACGCCAACGACATAGAAAACGTGTCGGTCCTCAAGGACGCATCCGCTGCAATCTACGGAGTCAGGGGAGGTAACGGAGTCATCCTCGTCACGACTAAAAAAGGCTCTGAAGGCAAGGCTTCCGTTCAGTACAACGGCTCTTTCACCTTCCAGATGCCTTCGACGATGCCCCGTCTTGCGGACGCCATCGGCGCTATGACCCTCTACAACGAAATGTCCCTGAACAAATCCGACGGAAGCGGTGCAATCACCTACACTCAGGACTATATGAACCAGTACCTTGACGGAACGAAAACAGCCGCCGACTGGAACTCCCTTGTGTTCTCGAAAATGTCCCCGCAGACTCAGCACGACGTGAGCATATCCGGAGGAAACGAGAAATATCAGTACTATGTAAGTATGGGGTACATCTATCAGGAGGGTTTCTTCCGCTCGGGTGACCTCAACTACGACAAATACAACCTCCGCTCCAACATCAGCGCGGAAATCGTACGCGGACTCGACTTCAACCTCAACATCAGCGGAGTGGCCGACACCCGCCGCACCCCTGACTCTGACGCCGTCTCCCTCATCCGAAACCTGTGGAAACAGGGAGTGCTCTTCCCGGCATACGCCGACGATGCCCAGACGATGCTCAACTACGAGGGTCTGGACCTTATGCAGAACACCGTGGCTATGATGACCCGTTCAATCTCGGGTTACAAGGACTACAAGCAGAAGCAGTTTCAGAGCTCAGCCTCCCTGGAGTATGACTTCGGCACCGTCACCGATGTCCTCAAAGGCCTGTCTCTCAAGGGAATGGTAAGCTACGACTTCCGCTACGACGACAACGAGTTCTTCCGCAAGTCCTACAATCTCTACGCTAAAAACGAGCTCACCGGAGAATATGAGGCGAAGGAATTTTCCGACCATTCGGACCGCCTCACAAGGGAGAACTACACAAAGTGGCAGGCTCTCGGTCAGGTCCTGCTCAATTACAACCGCACATTCGCCGGCAAGCACGATGTGGGGGCGACCTTCGGATATGAGGCACAGAGGCGCAAGGGAGACAACTACTATCTCACCGGAGACCTCGCCTTCAGCTCCCCTTACCTTACGGCCCTCAAGGACAAGACCACTTCCACATACGTGGACCTCAACACCGACATCGGTTCATTCTATGACCTTGCCTATCAGGCACTTATCGGAAGGGTCAACTACGCCTACGACAACCGCTACCTCTTCGAGGCCCAGTTCCGCTATGACGGCTCGTCCAAATTCGCCCCGGGGCACCAGTGGGGATTCTTCCCATCGGCATCACTCGGCTGGAGACTCTCCGAAGAACCTTTCTTCAAGAACTGCAGCTGGCTCAATTTCATAAACCAGTTCAAGTTCAGGGTCAGCTACGGCTCCCTCGGAGACGACAGCAGCCTCAACTATGAGTGGATTTCCGGCTACACCTACCCGTCAACCGGCATCAACGGCACCAACGGCTACTTCAACGGCTACGCTCCCGCCTACCTCATCGGAGGAGAAATGGTTTACGGAGTGGACACCTCCACCCTTCCGAACACAAACATAACCTGGCTCAAGTCCCGCACATTCAACGTGGGTGTGGATTTCGAGGCGTGGAACGGAATGCTCGGAATCACATTCGACTACTTCATCCGCAGCCGCGACGGAGTCTTCGGGCAGAACACATCCTCCCTTCCTACGGTCGTGGGCTCGTCAGCACCGGTTGAGAACCTCAACAGCGACAGGAACATAGGTCTTGAACTCGAACTGAGCCACCGCCACAAGGTGGGCGACTTCAGCTACGGTCTCACCGGCATCGTCACAGTCACCCGCCGCCAGAACCTCAAGGCCTACGGCCAGGGTCCTTACGGCAACTCCTACGACCGCTGGAGGAATGACAACCTTACCAACCGCTACCAGGGCATCCAGTTCGGCTACGAAAGCGCCGGACGGTACACCTCCTGGGAGGACATCTGGAGCTACGACATCTACAAGGAGGGCGACACCCTTCCGGGCGACTACAAATACCTCGACTGGAACGGCGACGGCGAAATCAGCTCCCTCGACGAGCACCCGTACGCCTTCGACCAGACCCCGTGGATGAACTACTCCCTCTCTTTCAACTGCGAATGGAAAGGCATAGATTTCAGTATGCTGTTCCAGGGTTCGGCCCTCGGATCATATATGTACGACGAGCCTCTCTACTCCATCTGGGGTTCAAACGGCGGCGGAGCGCTTGAGCAGTTCCTCGACCGCTGGCGTCCCTCAGGCGAATACACCGACCCGTATGACCAGTCTCTGACCTGGATCAGCGGAAACTACGCCTACACAGGCCACAGTCCCCAGAAGAACTCCTCCTTCAACAGGGTCAGCACCTCATATCTCCGTCTGAAGAGCATTGAACTCGGCTACACAATCCCTAAGCTCCGTAAGTCCAGTTTCGGCCTCAGGGTATTTGTCAACGCCTATAACCTTCTCACTCTCACCGGAGTGAAATATGTGGACCCGGAGCATCCGGACTCAGACTACGGAAGGATGTACCCTCTGAACAAGACAGTCTCCCTGGGTATGAACCTGTCATTCTAAAAAACGCGAACGATTATGAAAAAGATATTTTCAGCAGCACTTGCAGCAGCACTTGTTCTCTGCAGCTGTGATATGAACATCACTCCGAAGAACATCGTGACCGACGACGACCTGATGGGTTCCACGAAGGGTATGTCCATCTATATGGCGCGGCTCTACACCCATATGCCATTCGAGGATTTCAAATATATGGCGGCCTGGGGATTCACATTCAACGGCTGGCTGGGAACCCTCGGAATCGACGGCTGCGGCGAAGCGATGAACCGCGACGACGTGTTCCGCACCTTCCAGAGCGAGGAGACCCCTTGCTGGAGCGAGGCTTTCACCCTCATCCACGACGCCAACCACCTCATCGAGACCCTCCCTTCATACAGGAGCAATTTCTCCGAGGCCGAGTACAATTTCTTCATCGGACAGGGCTATTTCGTAAGGGCCTACTGCTTCTATCAGATGGCTCGCCGATTCGGAGGCATTCCTCTGGTAACCAGCGTGATAGCCTACCCTAACGAAGCGGACAAGCTCGAAGTTCCGCGCTCAAGCGAGGAGGAGACCTGGAACCAGATCTGCAAGGATTTCGACTCTGCAATCTCCTACCTTCCGACCACAACGCTTATGAGCGGCCTTCCTGACAAATACGCCGCCCTTGCATTTAAGGCCGAGGCGATGCTCTATGCCGGAAGCGTGGCAAAATACAACGAAACGGTCTCCGGCCGCCTCACAGGACTT
Source organism: uncultured Muribaculaceae bacterium (assembly GCA_964396105.1). GTDB lineage: Bacteria > Bacteroidota > Bacteroidia > Bacteroidales > UBA932 > Cryptobacteroides. Next base: position 14,020 of record CAYNDY010000006.1, on the reverse strand, counting down.
GGAAGCAAGACAGGAGTGAGGGTTATGGGATTTGATAGTTCAACCTATCAGGAGGCAAGCAACCGCTACTTCTCCGAGAGCTACAAGGCGGCCCGCGAAGTGATGCTCTCCGGAAACTACTCCCTCTACAAAAAGGGATGGGTTGCAGGCGACAAGGAAGCGATCTACCAGAATATGGTGGATATGTTCAGCGACCTCACGAGTCCCGAGAACATATTCGTGAAGGAGTACTCCTACCCTTCCCTCACCCACGGTCTGGACGCCTACAGCTCCCCGTTCATCTTCCGCGACCCGCTCTGCTCCGGCAGCTGCCCTTCGCTTGATTTCGTGGAACTTTTCGACGGCTTCGACCGTTACGCCGACGGCACAATCAGAGTCACTGACGGAGCCGACAATACCTCCGGACACTATCTTATGTTCGACTCCACGATGGACTTCTTCAAGAACGCCGAGCCGCGCCTGAGGGCATACGTCATTCTCCCGGGGGACACTTTCCGCAACGAAGTGATTGAAATCCGCACGGGAGTCTACACCGGCAGCACCCCGGTTTCTCCGCTCTGGAGCGACTATTCCTACAGCCGCGCCACCCAGAACTACTACCAGACTCTTCCGCAGTACACCGGCACCCCGAAGACCCTGTACCTCAGCGCAGGAGCGCAGTCAAAGCAGGAAATCGTCAATCTGGAGGACGGAACCCAGATGACCGCCGCAGGAGCGAACGGACCGTTCTACGATGCGAAGGACAACGAGGCGAACCTTTCCGGATTCTACCTCCGCAAATACCTCAACCCTGATCCGAACTATGTGAGGGGCGAGGGTAAATCAGCCCAGCCGTTCATCCTTATGCGCTACGCGGATGTGCTTCTTGCTGCGGCAGAGGCCGGAGTCGAGCTCTCCATTGCCGGAGTTTCCTCCCCTGTGGAAGGCGACAATATGCTTGAAGTCGCGACGCAGGCCATCAACGACATCCGCGAAAGGGCCGGAGCGGATCTTCTCACCGCCACCCTCACAGCCGACAACGCCTCCCGCGACCAGGTTCGCCGCGAGCGCCGCAAGGAGCTCGCCTTCGAGCACAAGTCCAAGTGGGACATAAGGCGCTGGAGAGTGCAGCACGACGAGGGACGCGACGGATTCTGGGGCGAGCAGAGGGACGCGAGCCGTTTCGGAAACGGTTCCAGCTACCGTCTGCACGGGCTCTATCCGTTCTACAGCACGAAGGAGAAGAAGTATTTCTTCGACGCCAACTTCCAGATGGCGCGCGAGATGGAGCTTCACTACAACGCAATCGACTACTACTTCGAGATTCCTTCATCCGAGGTTTCAAAGAGCGCATACATTGACCAGCAACCTAACAGATAATCAGTTATGAGAACAAAACATATAATTCTCGCAGCAGTTCTGGGAACACTTTCGCTTTCCTCCTGCTCGCTTTTCAAACTCGACAACTACGACGCCCCGGGTGAGACTCTGCACGGCACGGTGACCGACGTCAAAACCGGAGAGGCCGTGCTCACCGACCAGGGCTCCGAGGGCATCAGGGTCCGTCTCTACGAGACCAGCTGGGAGGGAAATGTGACTCCGCAGGACTTCTACTGCCGCCCGGACGGAACATTCAACAACACGAAGCTTTTCGAGGCCGACTACAACATCAGGGTTGACGGCCCGTTCGTTCCGATTGTCATCGAGGACGAGAACGGCACCGTGCTGAAGGACGGAAGCGTCAACACCCACATCAAGGGCTCGACTGAGGTGAATTTTCAGGTGCAGCCGTTCCTGAAGGTGGAGTTTGTGGGCTCCCCGACCGTCAGCGCCGGAAAAATCACCGCCAAAGTGAAGGTTACAAGGGCCACGACAAAGGAGGAGCTCTCCGCAGCCCTCTCCTCAACCGGAGTGTGGAAGGACGCGAGCGCCAATGTTACAGACATTCAGCTTTTTGTAAGCCGCTCTTCATCAGTGGGTTACAGGGCACGCGACACAAGGTGGTCGAACGAGATCAAATACACCGGTACGGCTTTCGAGTCCGAACTTGGGAAAGCCGTCACAATCAAGTCCAACGGGACCATCGCCTCCGGGCAGAAGGTGTTCATCCGCGCCGCGGCAAGAATCAACTTCGACACTCCTGTGGGAAGCGGCACGAAGAGGTGGAACTACTCCGAGTCCATTGAGGTGGACATTCCATAAGAGGCTGAATAAAATTATTCCACTTCTTTCCTACGCACAAAAAAAGGATTAACTTTGAAGAAAATTAAAATTCAATGAAACTTAAAGATACACTTATCGTTTTGGCGCTGCTGGGGGCGGTCTCCTGCTCTGAGGGCGCTGCTGCCGAGGGCGAAAAAAGCCCGGTTGATTATGTCAGCACCCTTGTGGGTTCTATGTCCAAGCCCGAGTTCTCCACCGGAAACACCTACCCCGCAGTGGCACGGCCCTGGGGCACGCATTTCTGGACTCCGATGACGGGGACTATGGGAAACGGCTGGACCTATTCCTACACCGCCGACAAAATCACCGGATTCAAGCAGACCCATCAGCCGAGCCCGTGGATGAACGACTACGGAGAGTGGGTCCTTATGCCGGAAACCGTTTCGCCCGCCTTCCGCGAGGCCGAGAGGGCAAGCTGGTTCTCCCACAAGGCCGAGACCGCGACTCCGTATTATTATAAGGTGTATCTTGCCGACCACGACGTCACTGCCGAGATGACCGCCACCGAAAGGGCGGCGGCCTTCCGCCTGACCTACCCCGAGTGCGGGAACTCCTGCATCGCTGTGGACGCATTCGACTCAGGGTCTATGGTGAGGGTGATCCCCGCTGAGAACAAAATTGTGGGCTACACGACAAAGAACACCGGCGGAGTTCCCGAGAATTTCCGCAACTGGTTCGTCATTGTGAGCGACACTCCGTTCGAATACATCCGCACCGTCTCCGACTGGGACAGGGAGTCCGAAAGCCTTGAGGCCGAATCGGAGCACTCCGGCGCAGTCGTTGGCTTTAAGACCGTGCGCGGACAGAAGGTGAACCTTAAGGTTGCATCCTCTTTCATAAGCCTTGAGCAGGCTGAAAGAAACCTTCTCGAACTTGGCGACGGGGACTTTGACCGCATCGCTGCGGAGGGAAAAGAGAGATGGAACGAAGTTCTCGGACGCATCGAAGTGGAGGAAAGCGACACGGACCGCCTCCGTACATTCTATTCCTGCCTTTACCGCTCGCTGCTTTTCCCGCGCGATTTTTCTGAAATTGACGCTGAGGGGCGCCGCGTGCACTACAGTCCATATAACGGCGAGGTGTGCGAAGGTTATCTTTTCACCGACACAGGCTTCTGGGACACTTTCCGCAGCCTTTTCCCGCTTCTTAACCTCATCTACCCGGACGAGGCCGAGAAGATGCAGGAAGGCTGGGTCAACGTCTACAGGGAGAGCGGATTCCTTCCGGAGTGGTCAAGCCCGGGGCACAGGGCGTGTATGATTGGAAACAACTCCGCATCGGTGGTTGCCGACGGCTACATCAAGGGACTTCGGGGCTATGACATCGAAAAACTCTGGGAGGCTGTTGTTCACGGGGCCAGCGCCCTTCACGAGGGGACTATGACTTCTGGACGCCGAGGCTGGGAATACTACAACGCCCTCGGCTATGTTCCATGCGACAAGGGAATCAACGAAAGCGCCGCGCGCACCCTTGAATATGCCTACGACGACTGGTGCATCTGGACTCTGGGAAAGGCGCTCGGAAAACCGGCGGAGGAGATTGACATCTACCGTCAGAGAGCCCTGAATTACAAGAACCTCTACCTTGCCGACCAGTCGCTTATGTGCGGAAGGAAGGCGGACGGAGAGTTCAACCTGCCGCTCAACCCCTACAAATGGGGAGGCGATTTCACCGAAGGAAACGCCCTGCAGTACACCTGGTCCGTTTTCCACGACCCGGCTGGACTCATCGCCCTTATGGGAGGAGAGGAGAAGTTCTGCTCAAATCTTGACAATGTGTTCGAAGTGCCGCCGATTTTCGACGACTCCTACTACGGCTACACCATCCACGAAATCCGCGAGATGCAGGTTATGAATATGGGAAATTATGCCCATGGCAACCAGCCGATCCAGCATATGCTCTATCTCTACGACTGGGGAGGACAGCCGTGGAAGACCCAGAAGTGGGTTCGAGAAGTGATGGACAAGCTCTACACCGCCGCTCCTGACGGCTACTGCGGCGACGAGGACAACGGCCAGACCTCGGCCTGGTATGTTTTCTCCGCCCTCGGTTTCTACCCTGTCTGCCCGGGCACGGAAGAGTATGCAATCGGCGCTCCGCTTTTCAAAAGCGTAAGAATCAATCTTCCTTCGGGAAAGAAGATAGAGATTGAGGCGAAGGACAACAGCAGGGAGAACGTCTATGTCAAGTCCCTGAGCCTGAACGGGAAAGAGTACTCGAAGACCTATTTCAACCACTCCGACCTCGCCGCCGGAGCGAAGATCCGCTTCACTATGTCCTCTGAGCCGGACAAGACGCGCTCAACTTCAGCTGAAGATAGGCCATATTCATTGTCTGAGGCTGAATAAAAGCGGTCTACGGATTTAATACAGATACAGATGAAAAAGAATATAGCCATTGCGGCATCCGCCATAATCCTCATTGGAGCATCCTTCGGGGCTGAGGCTCAGAATTATGAATCCCGCCGCCCGGAGCCCGGGGACAGACTTTTCACGAGCGAAGTGATTGAAAGCGTCATTGACTCCGTCACCGCTCAGCTCACGAACCCGAAGCTTGCGTGGATGTTCCGCAACTGCTTCCCGAACACCCTTGACACCACCGTCCACTACAGCGAAGACTCCGACGGCACGCCGGACACCTTCGTCTACACAGGCGACATCCACGCGATGTGGATGAGGGACTCGGGGGCGCAGGTCTGGCCGTACGTGCAGTTCGCCTCCAGGGACGAGAAAATCCGCAAGATGATTGCCGGAGTGCTGAACCGTCAGTTCGCCTGCATCTGCATAGACCCGTATGCAAACGCCTTCAATATGGGCCCGACCGGCGGAGAATGGGCAAATGACGGGACGGATATGAACCCGAACGACCACGAGAGGAAGTGGGAAATCGACTCCCACTGCTACCCTCTCCGCCTTGCCTACGCCTACTGGAAGACAACGGGGGACACCTCCCCTTTCGGCGACAAATGGATTGAGTGCATAGGGAAAATTCTTCAGACTCTTCGCGAACAGCAGAGAAAGGACAGTCTCGGGCCCTACAA
>CAYNDY010000006.1:2051-8678 GCA_964396105.1 uncultured Muribaculaceae bacterium | reverse complement strand
GTTCACCACCCGAAGTTCGGAGACATCTACGCGTTCGAGGTTGACGGCTTCGGCAACGCCCTTCTGATGGACGACTCCAACGCTCCGAGCCTCCTCTCGATGGCCTATCTGGGCGATGTCCCTTCCGACGACCCGGTTTACAGGAACACAAGGCGCTTCGTCCTGAGCGACAGCAATCCCTATTTCTTCAAAGGCACTGCCGGCGAAGGCATCGGAGGGCCGCACGTGGGCTACGATATGATCTGGCCGATGAGCATAATGATGCGAGCATTCACCTCCACCGACGACCGCGAAATCAAGACCTGCCTGGAGACCCTCCTCCACACCGATGCGGAAACCGGCTTCATCCACGAGTCCTTCCACAAAGACGATCCGACGAATTTCACCAGGGCCTGGTTCGCCTGGCAGAACACCCTTTTCGGCGAGCTGGTCCTCCGCCTCATCGACGAAGGCAAACTCTCCCTCCTCAACTCCCTGAAGTAAGGGGTTGGAGCGGGACTAGCGGTTGACGAAGAGGTGGCGGCAGAGGGCTGGGATGTCCGGGACACGGACTACCTCTATGCCTTCGGCGGGGAGATCCTCGGAGGCGAAGGAGGAGATGTAAATCTTTTTGTACTTCAGTCTGGCGGCTTCCGCTACCCTTCTCTCGGTCTGAGCCACCGGACGGATTTCACCGCTGAGGCCCACCTCACCCGCGAAACATACGTCCGACGGAATCGGGAAATCTATGTTTGAGGAGAGGATTGCGCTCACTATCGCGAGGTCGCAGGCCGGCTCGGTGATTTTCAGGCCGCCGGAGATGTTGAGAAAGACATCCTTGATGCTTAGTTTGAACCCGGCTCTCTTTTCGAGAACAGCAAGAAGCATATTGAGGCGGCGGGTGTCAAAGCCTGTGGCTGAGCGCTGAGGTGTTCCGTAGGCCGCCGTACTCACAAGTGCCTGGACTTCAATGAGGAACGGGCGGGTTCCGTCAAGAACCGCCCCCACGGCCACGCCGCTGAGGTTTTCCGCGTGCATCGGGACGAGAAGCTCCGACGGGTTCGGAACTTCGACGAGGCCTGTGCCAGTCATCTTGAACACCGCGATTTCTGAGGTGGATCCGAAACGGTTCTTAATGCTCCTCAGAAGCCTGTACGCTCCCCTGTTGTCGCCCTCGAACTGAAGCACGACATCCACGATGTGCTCGAGAATTTTCGGACCGGCGATGCTGCCCTCTTTGGTGATGTGGCCGATGAGGATGACAGGGATGCCGGTTTCCTTCGCGAAACGGAGGAGCATCGTGGCAGTTTCCTTAATCTGGGAAACCGAGCCCGGAGAGGATTCTATGTTCTGGGAATACATCGTCTGCACCGAGTCCACAACCATAAGGTCAGGCTTCAGAGCCGTTGCCTCGGCGATTATGTCCTCCATCAGCGTTTCGCTGTAAATCAAGCAGTTGGAAAAGTCGGAAACGGAAGCGGCGCCCTCTGAGGGGGATGCTTTGGGGGACGCTGAGGCTCCTTGAGTCAAGTTTGCAGAAGATCGAAGGCCTGCGGAAAGTCTCTCGGCGCGGAGTTTTACCTGCTTTGCGGACTCCTCGCCCGTCACATACAGGGTCTTGAGATGGGGGCAGCCTAGCGGAATCTGAAGCGAAAGCGTGGATTTTCCTATGCCTGGCTCTCCGCCCACAAGCACAAGCGATCCCTCCACCATACCTCCTCCGAGGATGCGATCAAGTTCGGCGTTATGGAGTGAGATGCGGGTTTCATTTCCGGTCTCCACATCCGAAAGCGGGAGGGGTTTCGATGCGCCGCTTCTAAGGGCCGAAGAGGCTACAGATGAGCCCCCAGAGCTCTTTTTCCCTGTCACGACCGTGTCTTCCACCATAGTATTCCACTCACCGCAGGCAGGGCACCTGCCCATCCATTTCGGGCTCTCGTTCCCGCAGGAAGTGCAGAACCAGACCGTCTTAACTTTATTCGCCATAAGCTTCAGTTTCTAAATCCAGACAAATTTAAGAAAAAAGGAGATAGTTCAAGGTTTTGTTTAAGATTTTTGAGGATAAATCCCCGTTCGAAGAGGGAGCATACTAAAGGTATGTGACTGATGAGATAAGAGGATTTAGACCAAAAAGATAAACAAAACAAAAAAAGATATTGTTCCAAGGGACAATATCTTCGAAGCGATTTGACGCTTTACGGCCGCTCTTCCATCCTGAAAGCCCAGCCGCGTGCAGTTCCCCATAAAGGGGCGCCCGATTACTCAGCAACTACTGCTGTGCTGTCGCAAGCTGCGCAAGCTGTAGAGTCGCAGCAAGTGCAAGCAGAGTCAGCGCACTCAGTGCAAGCAGGCTCTTCAGCTGCTTTTTTGTCGTTGCAGCATTTGCAAGAAGCAGCAGAGAGCATAAGGGCTACAACTGCCAAAGACATAAATACCTTTTTCATAATAGAAAAATATTTAGTTAAACAAAACCTTTAAAGTCGTGGGAAAAACCTCACTACCTAACGAGCCGCGAAAGTACACATAATTTGTGAAAGCGCAAACTTTTTTTTGACTTTTCTTTCGATTCATAAGTCAACAGGAATTTCAATGCGCTGCAGGCGACATTTTTTCAAGTCGGAATACCTCCAAATCGTGAATTTTGCCCTCGTCGATGTGGAAACGCAGAGCCGTCCTTTCAATATGAAAGCCCTGGATGCCCGCGGCGCCGGGGTTAAGCACCAACATATTGAAATTCTTGTCGTAAACGACTTTCAATATGTGAGAATGTCCGCAGACGAAAATGTCCGGCTGGTAGCGCATCAGAAGGGCGTAGGCCGAGCGGTCATACTTTCCGGGATAGCCCCCGATGTGGGTCATCAGCACCTTCATACCCTCGCAGGTCCAGAAACGGTGCAGAGGGTAGTCGTAGCGAAGGTCGTAGTTGTCGCAGTTGCCGCACACGCCCACAAGAGGCTTGAAATCGGAGATGGCGGCCGCGACCTCAAATCCCCCTCCGAAGTCGCCGGCGTGCCAGATTTCGTCAACCGGGGCGAGAAATTCGCGGAACGGAGCGTCAAAAACTCCGTGCGTGTCAGATAGCAGTCCGATGTACATAATCAAAGGGATAGAAGGTTATAAACGGCCTCGGTGGCGAGGAGAGCGGCGGTTTCGGTGCGAAGCCTTGAGGGGCCGAGATGCACAGGGATGAAGCCGCTACTGAGAGCGAGTTCAGCCTCAGCCTTTGAAAAATCGCCCTCCGGGCCAATCAGAACGGCTATGTCCGGCGCTGTGGAAGCGCCATTGGAAGAAACTTCATTCCCCGCATCTTCGCGCACACTCCCCGGCACATCCTCGGCATACGCGCTCACCTTCCTGTGCGCATAGCCCTCTTTCTGCAACCATTCACTGAGGGCTTCGCGGATTGAGCGTCGGGGATGCTCCTCGTCCTCAAAGCAGTAGGCGATAAGCTTTAGCCGTGCGCTACACTCTAAGACAAAATCCCTCACGCTCACCTCCCCTGCAACCAGGGGTACGGCCGCCTTGAGCGACTGCTTCGAGGCGGAAAGAACGACTTTGCGGAGCCTCTCACCGTTCACCTTGCGCCTTTCGGAATGTTCTCCTATGACGGGCACGATGCAGTCCACGCCAATCTCGGTAGCCTTTTCGGCGAACCACTCATAGCGGTCGGAGTTCTTCGTGGGGCAGACCGCCATTGTAAGGCGATATGGATGCGCTCCCCAGTTTTCCTCGCTTGAAATGACCTCCGCCTCCACGGCCTTCGGGGTTGCGTTCAGAATGCGGCAATGGTAGAGAGTCCCCACGCCGTCAATGACGCAAATCTCGTCCCCCGCCCTGTGCCGAAGCACCTTCGCGCAGTGCGCCGCCTCATCGTCCGCAAGGCGGCAAATCCCACCCGTAAAATCCTCAGAGTAAAACAATTCCATAAAATATCCTTAAGTACAATACGCGTAACGCAGCAATCCGCTCCTTTGTCGCTCCCGCTATTTGCGGATTATAACGAAAGAAGAGTCCAGGCCCACCTTTATGATGGACGAAGACTTCCCCGTTGCGCCCTTCTCAAGGGCGGGGTCAACGGTGTAGTCCACGGCATCGCGGATTGCGGGCGTGACCTCCGCGAAAGACTTAGGAGTAGGCTCCCCGGAGATGTTCGCCGAAGTGGACACGATGGGTCTTCCGAGCGCCGCGACAAGGTCCCTGCAGAAATCCATCATAGGGATGCGGATCCCAACCGACCCGTCCTCAGCCACGGCATTACGGGCAAGCAGACTCTTGTCGGCAGCCGCACCTGCCTCGCCGCAGATGGCGCCCGGATAGATTATAGTCATCGGGGCGTCGTTCACCTCGACAAGCTGCACCGCCGCCTCGGGAATTTCCTTCACGAAGCGGCAAATCATATCAAGATTCGAGGCGAGCAGCACAAGCGATTTGCTGTCTGCGCGGTGCTTGATTTCATAGATTTTGGCAACAGCCTCAGGGTCGGTGGCATCGCAGCCAAGTCCCCAGACCGTGTCAGTCGGATAGAGAACAACCCCGCCCTTTCTCAAGACGGCGAGTGTCCTCTGCAGTTCTTCTTTGCTATATTCCATATAATCAATATATTAACTTTCGCAAGTATCTAACTTATTTCTACATAGTCCTTCCCCCTCTAATCAAACTCTCAAATTCCCCCCTAAAGAAACGGGGCACGCAGCCTCTACTCCCCCGAGAGCGCGAACCGCGTCAGAATCGGGTAATGGTCCGAGTATTTTATCCTTTGCGTCCTGTGCACAAGCGGAGTCCAGGCCTTCGGGACAAAGACATAGTCTATCCTCAGCATCGGCCAGAAGGCGGCATAGCTCGCTCCGAACCCGCTGCCGCCCCCCACGAAGGTATCCTTTCTCCCCCGGCTTATGCGGTGATAGGTGTAGGACATAGGATTGTCGTTGAAATCTCCGCACACAATGGCCTCCACCGGGCATTCCTCGATGTTTTCGAGAACGGTGTTGACCTGACGCGGACGCCTCGAGAGGGACTTGCGGTATTTGTTCTCGGTGTTCTGCAGCTGTTCCTTGTCCCCCGTGAGGGATTTCCAAAGGTTCGAAAGAGAAATCGCGTAACTTTCGAAATGACAGTTATATACACGGAATCTTTTCCCGGAAGGGAGTCTGTAATCGGAGTAGAAGGCGAGGTTGGTGCTCTCCTCGAAAAGGATTTTTCCCTTGCTGCGGGCTGGAAAACGGCTCAGGGTCAGATTGCCGCTGTAGCCCCGGCCGCATTTTATCAGATAGTACTCGACACTATAGCCAGGAAGATGCTTTTTCACATAACTGCGGATTCTCGAAGGATCGCGGGTATAAAATTCCTGAAGACAGATTATGTCCGCGTCCTGACGGCGGAGGAAGGCGAAAATGGAGTCGCGCCTTTCAGAGCGAGAGGAGCATTTTTTCTTGTAGGCGAAGCGGTCCACATTGTAGGTCAGCAGTTTAACCCCGCCGGCGTTTTTAACAGCCCCGGATGCATTGCCCGCTGACTCACCTTCCTTTTCCACAGCTGCGATTGACTTCGGGCCGCCCAACTGGACATAACGCCCTATGAATGAAATGGATGGGAGCAACGCAAGGAGCGGAATCACAAGAAGGCGCGACCTTTTGACGCAGGCCCAGATGAGAAGGCCCAGGTTCAGAAGGGCTATCGGGAAGAAAAGCAGCCCGAAGACGGACAGCACCCAGACTTTCTCTGGATTTGCAACGACACTGATGTATGAAAGCAGCAGCAGGGCGGCACCCACCGTCATAAGCGTCCCCGCGGAGATGCCGAAAAGGACGCTGTGGGAGCGTGATTTGCCTTTTTTTCTATTTTTGCTGCGTTTCATAAATTTTCTCAATAGGGTCCTTCCTATCCGGAAGTCAGAAGTCCTTGTTAAGTTTCGCACTGCGAGACTTTAGTTTCTAATTGTCGTAATAGGTGTACATCTTGTTCCCCTTTTTCCACCAGAGGACCAGAATAAGTCCGAACAGCATACCGCCCAGATGCGCAAAATGCGCAACTCCGCCGCCCATACCGGTCACTCCGGTGATGAGTTCGATGACGGCGAAAATAATCACGAACCATTTGGCTTTCAGGGTGACAGGAGGGAAAAGAAGCGTCATACGGGACTCCGGGAAAAGCATCGCGTAGGCAAGCAGGAGGCCGTAGATGGCTCCGGATGCGCCGACAGTCGGGGTGAGATAGAGCTGCCTTAGGGATGCGGCGGCGCTTGTCGCCACAGCAACGTCTTCCGAGGCGAGCCTTGAGCCCCACCAGCAGGCCTGAGCCCATTCGACTCCAGTGTGGAGAGCCGCCGCTCCGAGCCCCGTCACGAAATAGAACAGCAGGAATTTTTTCGGCCCCCAGACCCTCTCAAGCACGCTTCCGAAGAAAAAGAACGTGTACATATTGAAAAAGAGGTGCCAGAACCCGCCGTGCATAAAGATGTGTGTCACCGGCTGCCACCAGCGGAAATACTGCGAGGCCGGATAGAAAAGCGAGAATGTCGCGTACATAAAATCCGGCTTCAGGTAGGTCACGAGCCACACCAGTGTGTTGATTATTATGATGTTGAGAGTCACAGGGGGGATGCTGCTGAAAATGCCCCTTCCGCGGCCGTTGAATTGAAACTGCATAATT
>CAYNDY010000006.1:0-1951 GCA_964396105.1 uncultured Muribaculaceae bacterium | reverse complement strand
TCTGAGGATATGATTATCATTGTTTTGCGGCCTCCGGCGGTGTACTCGGGGTTGGAGCTGGAAAGAAGGGCTGAAACCAAACTCTGAGCCTCGTCGGCGTTGAGAACGCCCTCATAGTTCGCCGCACCGAGAAGCGCGAATTTCTGCGCCAGATCCGAGGCCATCACCTCCGGGAGCGAGGTGTGAGAGTCCTGAAGCAGCAGGAGCATATCGGCAACCATCGTCCTGACAGACTCCTCACCGGAAGGGTATCCGGCCGGGACGGCGTTCACCGCCACTGTGTCAACCCCGATTGGAGTGATGTCAAAGCCATATTTTGAAAGAAGAGCGGTGTTTCCCTCGAAAATGGGGACATTCTCCGCACCGACTCTCACCGATACCGGGAAAAGCAGGGTCTGCGAGAGTCCCCCGGTCGTCTGCGCCCCCGAGGCTGATAGGAAACGATCGTAGAGAATCCGCTCCATAGCCCTCTTGGCATTAACCACCATAAGCCCTGATTTAGAAGGAGTTACGATGTATTTGTCGTGAACTGTAAGAAAGCCCCTCGTGAGGCTGAAACTGTCCTCGAAAAGTTTGCCGTAGTCCTGGGTCTGAGGGATGTAGCCGCCATTGAAGCCAGTTCCATCAAAGCTTCCCTTAGAGTCTGTGTGAGAGTTCCCTGAAAAGTCCGTGCGAGGGCTTCCCGAGGCTCCCCCGCCGAAGGCATCCCAGTCTCCGGCGGCAAAACCGGCACCCAAATCTCCGCTCCCCGCCTGTGCTCCATCCCCCATTCCGCCAAGCACGCCCCGCACGCTCAGCGGGGAAGGCGCGCCCTCGTCAAAGCCGTCGTTGTCAAATGGGTTGTAGCCACCCCCCACATAGACCGGTTCTGAAACGCCCTTGTATTCTTCAAAATTTTTCCCAAGCGAAGGCATCTGAGGAGCCTCCGAAAGGTTCTCGAAATCTATGGCAGCCCCAAACGAGCTCTTCCCCAAAGTCTCTCTCACACAAGCATATAGCGTCTGAAACACAAGCGAGTCGTCCTCGAACTTGATTTCGGTTTTGGTCGGATGGATGTTCACATCGATGTTGTGCGGATCGATGTCCAGATAGATGAAATAAGTCGGGGTCGTTCCCTCCGGAATCAGCCTCTCATAGCCCTTCATCACGGCTTTGTGGAGGTACGGGCTGCGGAAAAACCTCCCGTTCACAAAAAACATCTGATTTCCCAGGCCCTTTCTCGCCTTGTCCGGACGGCCGATGAAGCCCGTTATGTTCACAAGCGAAGTTTCCACCTCCATATCCACGGTTTCAGATGCTATATTCGCCCCTGCGATGTCCTGGATTCGGAATTTGAGGGATTTTGCCGCCTTCAGCACATAGATCTCACGGTCGTTGTGAAGCAGAGTGAAGGCAATGTCGGGGCGGGTGTAGGCAACTCTCTGAAACTCAGTGACTATGTGCTTAAGTTCCACGCTTTCGCTCTTGAGGAACTTGCGTCTTGCGGGGACATTGTAGAAAAGGTTGCGGACCGCGAAATTCGAACCCACAGGAGTTGCTGTGGGAGAAGATGAAACGAACTGAGAGTCGGCGAAATCCACCTGGCAGCCAAGTTCGTCCTCGGCTCTGCGGGTGCGGAGCGTAACCTCCGAGACGGCTGCAATCGAAGCGAGCGCCTCACCGCGGAATCCGAAGCTGCGGATGTCCATAAGGTCGTCGGCGGAGGTGATTTTGCTGGTTGCGTGTCTCTCGAATGCGAGAACGGCCTGGTCCGGGGACATTCCGCAGCCGTTGTCAATGACCTGAATGAGCGTGCGCCCGGCGTCGCGGATCACAACGCTCACCTGCGTCGCACCGGCGTCCACGGCGTTCTCCATCAGCTCCTTCACGACCGAAGCGGGCCTCTGCACGACCTCTCCGGCCGCAATCATATTCGCTATGTTACTGGGAAGTACCCTGATTTCTGCCATAA